>JAODAY010000227.1 GCA_025463665.1 Microbacteriaceae bacterium | reverse complement strand
TCGGCGGCGGTGAGATCGAAGGTATTCAACAGCAGGGTGTTGGCCTGCTCAACGAGAGCGAGGTGGCTGCCGAGCGCCCCCTTGGGCTTGCCCGTCGTGCCGCTCGTGTAGAGGATCGTGGCGATGTCGTGCGGCGCACGCGAAACGTAAGAGTCGATCGGTTCGGCCTCCGCGGCGAGCGCTTCGAGCCGCGTGACACCCCCGGCCGGGTCACCCGAGGCCGGTTCGGGCGACAGCACCGAGAGTACCGGCACGCCGGCGAGCTCGCCGCCGGGCGCTCCGGTGCCGAGCAGCGGGGCCGCGCACACCAGCATGCTCGCGCCCGAGTCGCGCAGCACGTAGGCGATCTCCTCCGCCTTGAGCAGGGCGTGCACCGGCACGACGATGGCGCCGAGGCCGAGGATCGCGTAGTACACGCGGGGAAAGTCCGGCACGTTGGGGATGAGCATCGCGACCGCGTCGCCAGGCTTCACGCCGAGATCCCGCAGCGCGCCCGCGTAGGCCCGGGTCTCGTGCCAGAGCCGCCCGTAGCTGATCGATTCCGTCCCGACCTCGACTGCCGTCGCGTCCGGCGTTCGCGACGCCGCCTCCCGCAGGATCGCCGCGACCGAAAGCGTCTGGAAGGTCGGGTTTGTCATAGAGCTCCTGTCGACAGTGACTGGCTGGACTGCCTCGCACGCTACGCTGCCGGGCACTCCCGGTCAACTGCGCCTAGAGTGCTGCTATGCAGACAGCAGTCATCGTTGACGCCATTCGTACGCCTTCCGGCCGGGGCAAGCCCGGAGGGCAACTCGCGGGGCACCACCCCGTCGATCTCCTCGGGCAGGTGCTCGAGACGCTCGTCGCGCGCACCGGCATCGATCCGGGCAGCATCGACGACGTCATCGCCGGCTGCCTCTCCCAGGTCGGCACCCAGGCCGTGAACATCGCCCGCAACGCCGTGCTCGCCGCGGGCTTTCCCGAGTCCGTGCCCGCCACGACCATCGACAGGCAGTGCGGCTCGAGCCAGCAGGCCGCGACCTTCGCCGCGCAGGGGGTGATGGCCGGGTCATACGACGTCGTCATCGCCTGCGGCGTGGAGCTCATGAGCAGCCACCCGATCAACGTCGCCACGCTCGGCGAGGACTATCTGGGTTCGCGGGTGCACGAACGCTACCCCGACGGGCTCGTCGGCCAGGGCATCTCGGCCGAGCTCATCGCCGCCAGGTGGAGCCTGCAGCGGGAGACGCTCGACGAGTACGCGGCGCGGTCGCATCGGCTCGCGGCATCCGCGGATTTCTCTGGCGAGATCATCGCGATCGACGACAAGGCGACGGATGAAACGATCCGCCCGGCCACGACGCTCGAATCGCTCGGCGCCCTGACGCCGGCGTTCCACGACGAGGGCATCGCGGCGCGTTTTCCGCAGATCGACTGGCGCATCACGGCGGGCAACTCCTCGCCGCTCACCGACGGCGCCTCGGCCGTGCTCATCATGAGCGAGCGGCGGGCGAAAGAGCTCGGGCTCACGCCGCGGGCGCGATTCCACGGCTTCGCCGTCACCGGCTCGGACCCGGTCGAGATGCTCACCGGGGTGATCCCGGCGACGCGCAAGGTGCTCGACCGCGCGAAGCTCGACGTGCACGACATCGACACTTTCGAGGTCAACGAGGCCTTCGCCTCGGTGCCGCTCGCCTGGCAGCACGAGCTGGGCGCCGACCCCGACCGGGTCAACCCGCGGGGCGGCGCGATCGCGCTCGGCCACGCGCTCGGGTCGAGCGGAACCCGCCTGCTCACCACCATGCTCACGACCCTCGAGCAGTCCGGCGGGCGGTACGGCCTGCAGACCATGTGCGAGGGCGGCGGCATGGCCAACGCGACGATCATCGAACGGATGTAGCGGCCGAGGTCAGTCGTCGGCTGTCGGCGGCTGTCGGCGGTGACGGCGGCTGCGTCAGTCGTCGGCACCTGTTTCGGCGTCTGCGTCTGCGCCGACAGCGCGCACGTCGTCGGCGTGCTCGGTCACGTAGCTCCTGGCGCGCAGGACCTGGCGGGCGAGCAGCGGGAGCACCACCGCCGCGACCAGCAGGAAGCAGCCGAGCAGCACGGCGTTGAACGGCGCCGGCGCGCTGCTGCCCACGAGCATTCCGGCCTGGAGGAAGGCATTGGCGGCGAAGAATCCACCGAGCAGCAACAGCATGACCGGCTGCGAGTCGCACACGCGCAGCGCGTACCGTGCCGCGGTCAGCCGCTCCTCCTCATCGAGCGGGGCCGTACGGTGGCCGAGCACCACGCTCTCCAGTTGCCGATCGAGCTCGGGGTCGATGCGCATCGTGCGCGTGAGGCTCGGCCAGCCGACGGCAAGGGCGCTCAGCGCCGCGGCGAATGAGGCGTAGGCGGCGGCCATCAGCGCCGCCACCAGCAGCACGTTGCGGCCGCTCGACGGCAGCACCCAGGCGAGCGCCGCGAAGGCGACGACGAGACTCGCCACGAAGGTGAACGCGACCGGGCCGAACCTGCGCGCGGGCAACGCTGTCGCGCTCATTGCACCGTCCCTTCGCCGTCACCACGCGGCACGGGAGCCCGATGCTCTGCGCGCTCCGTGCGCTCCGTGCGCTTCTCCCGATACACGCACTGCGCGCACCATACGCACTACATGCACTACGCGCACCACGCACTCCGGCTCTGCGCGCCATCCCAGCGAACACCCCGCTTCCGGCGCGCGCCAGAGCTTGATTTCGGCGTCCGGCTCCGCAATGCGGGGTCACGCGGCGTAGGCGCGGGTCACACTCGCCCAGCCCGCGCACGATGCTGCCTAGGGTGGGTGTCACATCGCGGCGTGCCCAAGCGGACTAAGGGAACGGACTCATAACCCGTCATTTCGCAGGTTCGAATCCTGCCGTCGCGTCGAATGTCGATGGGTCGGCAGCCTTCAGCCCTTCGCGAGCCACTCGGTCAAGCGCTCCAGCGGCCAGGTCGTCACGATCCGCTCCGGCGGAACCCCGTTGGCGACCGCCCGCGCCGCCCCGTAGGCGAGAAAGTCGAGCTGCCCGGGAGCGTGCGCGTCAGTGTCGATGCTGAACAGGCACCCGGCCTCGAGCGCGATCTGGATGAGTCGCCCCGGCGGGTCCCGACGCTCCGGCCGCGAGTTGATCTCCACGGCGACGCCCGACTCGGCGCACGCCGCGAACACCGCACTGGCGTCGAAAATCGACTCGGGGCGGGTTCCGCGCGACCCCGCGACGAGCCGCCCGGTGACGTGGCCGAGAACGTTCGTCTGCGGATGACGGATGCCACGCAGCATCCGTTTCGTCATCTCCTTCTCCTCCGTGCGGAGCTTGGAGTGCACGCTCGCGACGACCACGTCGAGGCGCTCGAGCATCGCCGGGGTCTGGTCGAGGTCCCCGTTTTCGAGAATGTCGACCTCGATGCCGGTGAGGAGCCGGAGGTCGTCGAGTCCGTCGTTGATGCCCGCGACGACGTCGAGTTGTTCGGTGAGGCGCTCGACGGTGAGCCCGTTGGCGACGGTGAGATGCGGCGAATGGTCGGTGAGGGCGAGGTATTCCCGGCCGAGGGTGCGCGCCGCGGTGACCATGTCGCCGATGGGGGTCGTGCCGTCCGACCATTCGCTGTGGCTGTGCAGGTCGCCCCTGAGCTGGGCGAGCAGTTTCACGCCGCCCTCGGCGAGCGGCTGCGCACCACGCTCGCGCAGGTTTTCGAGGTAGTCGGGAACCTTGCCGTCGACCGCCTGGGTGATCACCTCGAGGGTGCGACCGCCGATGCCCTTCGTGTTCTTCAGCCGGCCGTCGCGCACGCGGGCGGCGAGCTCCTCGGGCGAGAGGTCGGCGATCGTCGCGGCGGCCCCGCGAAAGGCACGCACCTTGAACACCGGCGCGAGCTCACGCTCGAGCCAGAACGCGATCTCGGTGAGGGCGGCTGCGGCATCCACTGTGCCATTCTGCCCGAGCCCACCGCGCACCGTGGTCGCTTGACACGCTCCCCGCCCGCGCGCCATGGCTTCGGTCGCGCGGAACCCTGCTGTCTTTCAGCGGCCGGCGACTGCAGAGGGGCAACGAAACGCTCACCCCGCGCGGGCTGAAGC
>JAODAY010000219.1 GCA_025463665.1 Microbacteriaceae bacterium | reverse complement strand
GCAGCACGACGCGTTCCGTCTTGCGCTCGCTCTCGCTGCGGCTGTTCAGCTCGATGGCCTCGCGCAGCTCGACGACTTCGTCGGCCAGGAGCCGGGCGCGGGCGTCGCGCACGACGCTCGCGATGGTCTGGGCTTCGCGGGCGATCTCGGCCTGGTGCCCGAGCGGCTTCAGCTGGCGGCGGATCTCGCCCGCGAGGTCGCTGAGCCTCGTGAGGTTGGCTTGCATCGCGTCGAGCTTGCGCAGCGTCTTCTCTTTGCGGCGGCGGTGCTTGAGAATGCCGGCGGCCTCCTCGATGAAGCCGCGCCGCTCCTCGGGGGTGGCGTGCAGCACGGCGTCGAGTTGCCCCTGGCCGACGATGACGTGCATCTCCCGGCCGAGGCCGGAGTCGCTCAGCAGTTCCTGCACGTCGAGCAGCCGGCAGGTGTCACCGTTGATGGCGTACTCGCTGCCGCCGTTGCGGAACAGGGTGCGGCTGATCGTCACCTCGGCGTAGTCGATCGGCAACGCGGCATCCGCATTGTCGATCGTGAGAATCACCTCGGCGCGACCGAGCGGTCCCTTGGTCGCGGTGCCGGCGAAGATGACGTCTTCCATCTTGCCGCCGCGCAGGGTCTTCGCGCCCTGCTCCCCCATCACCCAGGCGAGAGCGTCGACAACGTTGCTCTTGCCCGAGCCGTTGGGCCCGACGACGCACGTGACGCCCGGCTCGAAGGCGAACGTTGTGGTCTGCGCGAATGACTTGAAGCCCTTGAGGGTGAGGCTCTTGAGATACACGAACCCACCTTCCGCTTCTGTCGTCAGACGTCGCATCCACGGTATCGCGCCGCGGGAATGATACCCGGCTTCGCCGCGCTGACACGCCAACTGCACGTTGCGCGCCGGCCACGGCCGCAACACACTGGGTGCATGGCTGCGTTCGAGGTCGAAGAGCTGCGCATTCCCCTGTCTATCGACGACGCGGATGCCGCGGACTTCATCGTGGCCGTCGAGGTGCGCAACGCGGTCGAGGCCGAGGGTTACGGAACGACCGAGCTGGGCCTGACGGCGGCCGAGGCGTTGCCCTACGCCCTCGACTTCGAGTTCGCCCCGAACCGATTCTTCGGCGTGCGCGTCGACGGCGAACTGGTGGCCCGGGGTTACTACGAGTGGAGCGTCGGCGACGGGGACCGCGTCGCGTGGACCGTGGTCGACGTGCTGCCGGAGTTTCGCCACCGCGGAATCGGGCGGGCGATGGCCGACCACATGGAGCGGATCGCCGTCGACGACGACCGCCAACGCCTGCTGGTGTACGTCGTGTCCCCCGAGGGTCCGGGCGCGAGGATCGACGCCGCCAGCGGGTTCGGCTCGGTGCCGGCGGGCAACCGGGAGGTGCGGTTTCTCACCGCACGCGGTTTCACGCTCGAGCAGGTCGAACGAGGCAGCCGACTCGCGCTCCCCCTCGAGGCCGACGAACTGCGCGGGCGTGTCGAGGCGGCGCGCGAGCGCTCGGGCGCCGAATACGCCGTGCACACGTGGACGGGCGTCACACCGGAACGCTGGCTCGACGACATGGCGACGCTCTGCACCCGCATGAGCACCGACGCACCGACGGCAGGTCTCGCCGAACCCGAAGACGTGTGGACCGCTGAGCGCATACGGAGCGACGATGAACGCCACATGGCGAGCCCGCGGGCGTTGCTCACCGCGGCAATCGAGCACGTGCCCACCGGTCGTCTCGTGGGCTTCACCATCCTGTCGGTGCCGCCCGAGGCCGATCGTGCCGTGATTCAGGAGGACACCCTCGTGCTGCGCGAACACCGCGGGCACGCGCTGGGCATGCTGCTCAAGGTCGCGAACCTCGAGCGTTTGCAGAACGAGATGCCGGGGCATCCGTCGGTCACGACCTTCAACGCCGAAGAGAACCGGCACATGCTGCGCGTCAACGAGGCGGTGGGTTTCGTGCCGATCGGTTACGAGGGCGCGTGGCGAAAGGTGCTCGACGCGCCATGACCGGGCTCACGATCGACGAGCTCGCGATTCCGGCGACTCTCGACGGGCCGGGCGGTGCCGACTTCGTCGAGATGACGCGGGTGCGCAATGAGATCGAGGCGGATGCCGCCGGCAACTACGACCTCGCGGTGCGCCCCGCGGAGCTGCTGCCGCTGTGGCGCGCGCAGAAGTACGAGCCGAAGCGGCTGTTTCTCGGCCGGGTGGGCGGGCGGATCGTGGCGCGCGCGATCATCGAGACCAACCGCGAGCCGGCGTCGCGCACCGCCTGGGTCACGGTGGAGGTGCTGCGCGACTTTCGGCAACGTGGAATCGGCGCCGCACTCTACGAAACGCTCGAGGCCATCGCGGGCGAGCTGGGCACGGCGGTGCTGCAGAGCTACGTGATGCAGGGGGCGTACGACTCGGTCGAGCGGATCGTCGCGCCCACCGGATATGGCTCGGTGCCGCGAGAGAGCCCGGCGACGCGGTTTCTTCTGGCGCGCGACTTTCGACTCGAGCAGGTCGCCCGCGTCAGTCGGCTGGAGCTCCCGATCGACCGCGAGCGAATCGAACGGGCTCTCGGCGTGGCGGTGGCCTCCGCCGGCGACGACTACCGGCTCGTCGAGTGGGTTGGGCGCACACCGGAGGACAGGCTCGACCAGCTCGCGCTGCTGCGCGGGCGCATGGCTACCGACGCCCCGAACGCCGGCCTCGAGCCAGACAATTCGCCCTGGACCGCCGATCGGGTGCTGGCCGAAGACGAGGCACTCGAGTCGAGCCCGCGCACGCGCCTGACGGTGCTCGCCGAGCACGCGCCGACGGGCGAGGCGGCGGGCTACACCGAGCTGGACGTGCCGCCGGAGCCCGCGCGTGCGATATCGCAGGGCGACACCCTCGTGGTTCAGGAGCATCGCGGGCGCCGGCTGGGGATGGCCCTCAAACTCGCGAACCTGTTGCGGGTCGACGAACGATGGCCGGGGCATCCGTCGGTGATCACTTTCAACGCCGAGGAGAACCGGCACATGCTGCAGGTCAACGAGGCGATCGGCTTCGTGCCGTGGGGCTACGAGGGTGCGTGGCGGAAGGAATTGTGACGGTGAGTAAACTCCGGGTGCAACCCATGGTGCCCCTCAGGCTGACGAATTAGCGTAATCGCATGGAACCACGGAACCGTCGGGAACGCCGACTGCAGCGCAACAGGATCATCGGCATGGTGGCGAGCGTGGTGATCGCGATCGTTGCCGTGGTGCTGGTCGTTGCTGTGCTCATCGGCAGATAGCCAGGCGGCGCGTTACGCCGGTGCAGCCGTTCTCTTCGCCCACTCGGCTTCGATTCGCCTGACGTCGTCGTCTGTGAAGGTGGGGTCATAATAGACGATCGTGCCGAGGGTGACGCGCCTTCTCGGTCGACGTCGCGTAGTTTCGCGGTCTATCACTTCGGTCACCATGCAGACCCCTCACGCTGTGTCAGCCACTGTCGTGGCGCCACCACCGAGTGTATAGACCGTTACCTGAACGAAGTTCGCAACGACCTGCTCGCAATATTGAACGGCCTATCGGCTCCCGATGTGCAGCCGCTGACAGAACGAGCAGAAGTGCGAGCCGCGGTTCATGAACGAGACCCGAACGATCGGCCTGCCGCAGCGGGGGCAGGGCTTGCCCTGTCGACCGTAAGCGTTGAGCGAGTGCGAGAAGTAACCGGCTGCCCCGTTGACGTTGACATACTGGGCGTCGAAGCTCGTGCCTCCCTCGCCTAGAGCCTTCTCGAGCA
>JAODAY010000189.1 GCA_025463665.1 Microbacteriaceae bacterium | reverse complement strand
ACACCTCGCTCGGCTACGGCGGCGACTTCTTCGAGGGCACGGGAGACGACGCGACCATCGAGGTCGGCGACGACGAGCTCGCGGTCGCCGCGCACGTGCACTCGATGGCCGACGACGACGCGTCGCTCGACCCGGTGAGCCTCACGCAGAGCGGCTCCGACGTGCTGCCCGGCTTCCTCGGCGGCAAGTACGCCCTGTCCCTCGGCGGCAACTTCCTCGCCCAGCAGATCACCGAGTCGGCGCCCGAGGGCTTCAACTGGACCGTCCTTCCTCCCCTCGCGGGCGATGAGGGAGCGGTGCAGGCCGCCAACCCGCAGACCCTGTCGGTCGCCGCGGAGAGCGAGCACGTCGAGCAGTCGGCGAAGTTCATCGACTACTTCATGGGCGCCTCCAACCAGGCCAAGCTCGCCCAGGGCGACTGGCTGATCCCCGCTTCTGCCGACGCCCGCGAAGAGGTCGCCGTGCAGACCGAGGGAACCACGGGCTGGGCCGAGCTGCTCAAGACCGGTGAGGACCTGTCGGGTGCCCCGTTCCAGAAGGCCACGAACTACCCGCAGTGGAAGGACCAGTACGCCACCCCCGGCTTCCAGCAGTACTTCGCAAACTCGATCTCGAAAGACGAGCTGGCGACGATGCTGACCGACGGCTGGGCCTCGGTCGGCTAACACGACCACCGGGTGGGCACGCCGCGGCGCAGGCGGCGGCGTGCACACCCCGCACCACAACGAATTTTCACCACCAGCAAGGAGAACGACCGATGGATCTGCTCGAGGACAAGGCAACAGGGGCGCTCGCCGGAGCGGCCATCGGTGACGCGCTCGGAGGCGCCGCCGAGGGCAACACACCCGAGGCAATTCAGGAGCGCTACGACGGCTTCATCACCGGCATCGTGCCGCCATTCCTTGCCGACTGGCGCAACGCCCGGCCGATCGCTCCGTACCACAAGGGCGACGGGCACATAACGGATGACACGTTGATGACGAACGCGCTCGTCGACGTCTATGCCACCGTGCGGGACCACCTCGACGCCTACTCCGTCGCGGATCACCTCGTGCCGCTCATGATCAACGAGAAGCGCTGGATTCCGGAGCTCGAGTCGGAGGCGCTGCTGCTGCACCGCGTGTTCCTCGCCGAGAAGTGGCTCGTCACGCGGCTGCACTACGGCCACATCGACCCCCGTGAGGCGGGAGTCGGCAACGTCGTCAACTGCGGCGCCACGATGTACGTCTCCCCGATCGGCATCGCCAACTCCGGCGCACCCGACGCGGCCTACGCCGAGGCGATCGACGTCGCGGGCGCCCACCAGTCGAGTTACGGACGCGAGGCCGCGGGCGTCTACGCCGCCGCGATCGCCGAGGCGATGCGCCCGGAAGCCACCTGGCAGAGCGCGGTCGAGGCCGCGCTGCGCCTGGCGAAGGACGGCACGCGTGATGCCATCGAGGCCGTCGTCGACGCGGCATCCGGGGTCGAGGACTGGCGCAGCGGACTGCCCGTACTGCGCCGTGCGGTCGAACCCTTCGACACCGTCGGCCCCAACTACCGGGCACCGGCGCGAGACGCGCGCATTCCGAGCCGCACCAAGTCGATCGAAGAACTCCCGATCGCCCTCGGCATGCTCGTCGCCGCGAAGGGCGACTACTCGGAGTCGGTGCTCGGCGCCATCAACTACGGCCGTGACTCCGACTCGATCGCCGTGATGGCCGGGTCGATCGCGGGCGCGCTGTCGGGCCGCGACGGCCTGCCCACCGAGTGGATTGCCGGGGTCGGCGAGGGCAGCCGCATGGACATCACCGCCACCGGTCCGATCATGGCCTCCGTCGCGCGTGACATGTGGGCGAAGGACTCGGAGCGTGCCGACCGGCGCTCCGACGCCATGAGCGCCCTCACAGGCCCGGTCGGCGTTCGCTGATGCTGCGCCTGAGCTGGACCCAACCCGAAGACCTCCTGCCGCACGCCCTGGTCGCGGCCACCCTCGACGGTCGCGACGTCGCGAGCATTCGCGCGCGGTGGGTCGCCGCGGGTGGCTCCGAGCAGGCGCCGGTGACCGGTGCGACGCCGGTGCCGGCCGCCGCGGCGCTGCGCACGCTCGCCCGTGAGCTGCTCGCCGAGATCGACCTGACGCCGGTGCCGGCCGCGGTGCTCGCGGCCGAGCCCGACGACCTCGAGGGCATGCTCGACGCCGCGCCGGGGGAGTGGACTGCGCAGACGACGGATGCCGCGTCCCACTACGACCGCGTGCACGGAGCCTGGCTCGGCCGGGCGGCGGGGTGCCTGCTGGGCAAACCCGTGGAGAAGATCCCGCGCGCCGGAATCCGGGCGATCGCGGAGTCGACGGGCAACTGGCCCATCGCCGGCTACTTCACCGAGGTCGGCCTCGACGCCGACGTCGCCGCGGCCTACCCGTGGAACAGGCGCAGCCGGCCGACGTCGCTGGTCGAGAACATTGACGGCATGCCCGAAGACGACGACCTCAACTTTCCGCTCATCGCCCTCGACCTGCTCGAGCGCATCGGCGACGGCTTCACGACCGATGACGTGGCGCAGTCCTGGCTCGCCAACCTGCCGGGCGGCCGCGTCTTCACCGCCGAACGCATCGCCTACCGCAACCTGCTCGACGGCTACGAGCCCGAGCTCGCGGGCGTCGTCGGCAACCCGTTCCGTGACTGGATCGGCGCGCAGATCCGCACCGACGTGTATGGCTGGGCCTCGCCCGGCGACCCCACCCGGGCGGCACGCCTCGCGCACGCCGACGCCGTGTTGAGCCACGGCCGCAA
>JAODAY010000174.1 GCA_025463665.1 Microbacteriaceae bacterium | reverse complement strand
GTCGAGAGCTGCTCGGCGAGGAACCGCGTCATCGGCGGCTCGTCGACGCCGGGGCGCACGCGCCACACCGCCTCGATGACCGAGCCTGCGGCACGGGCGAGCCCGGCCGGCACGCTCCAGGCCGGCGCGCGCACCCCGGCGGCGGCGCACATGCCGGCGAGCAGCTCCGCAACGGCGCGGGGTTCGCCGTTGGTCAGCACGTAGGCGTTGCCGTGCACCTCGGGGGCACGCTCGAGGGCCGCCGCGATTCCGGATGCCGCGTTGTCGACGTAGAGCGTGTCGATCAGGGCGGCCCCGTGCCCGAGCAGGGGCAGCGCGCCACGACTCGCGCGTTCGACGATGCGTTCGACGAGCTGGGTGTCGCCCGGTCCCCAGACGAGGTGGGGGCGCACCACGACGACGGCGAGCGCGGCGGAGTCGGCGGCGAGGGCGATCAGTTCGGCGCTCGCCTTGGTGCGGGCATAGTCCCCCCGGGCACGGTCGGGATCGGCGGGCTGGGCGTCGTCGCCGACGATGGAGGCGCCGCTGTGCGCGACGGACGGCGAGGAGACGTGCACGAAGCGGCGCGGCACGGCGGACGTGGCGTCGGGGCGTGCGGCGGCGTCCGCGTCATCCGCCTGCAGGTTGGCCAGGCCGGCGAGAAGAGTGCGGGTGCCGCCGATGTTCACCGCATCGAACTCGGCCGGATCACCCGCGAGCGACACCTTGGCGGCGAGGTGCACGACCGCCTCGACGCCCCCGAGGGCACGCGCCACCGCCGACGCGTCGGTCACCGAGCCGAGAACGTCGACGGCGCCGGCGACGCTCGACGGTCGGCGCTGCAGCGTGCGCACCTCGTGCCCCGCGGCGATGATCTCCGCGGCGACGGCGCGACCGAGCAGGCCGCTCGCACCCGTGACGAGCACCCTCACGGGTGCGTCATCCGCCCGCCGGAGAGCACATCGGCGGCCCACTCACCGAGGCGGATGCGGTCGATCTTGGAGTTGTGCCTGATATCGGTGGGCAGCCGCGGCACGACGAGCACCGCGGCGAGCGGCACGTCGACCGACGCGCGAACGGCGCTCGCGAGTCCGGGGGTCGCGAGCGCCACCCGCTGGGCAGCCGGTTCGGTTTCGACCACGGCGACGAGTTGCTTGAGTCCGGCCGGTCCGATGCCCACGAGCGCGGCACGGGCGACCTCGAAGACCGACTCGATCCTCTGCTCGGGACCAACGGGCGTCACGATCCCGGCGGCCGTGGAGATCACGTGGGGCAGGCGCCCCTCGACCCACAGTCGTCCATCGGAATCGAGGTGGCCGACGTCTCCGGTGCGGTGCCAGCGTTCGCCGGCGGGCGCGCCGCGGCGGGAGCCCCGCTCGGTCAGCCAGAGTCCGTCGTAGTGGTCCTTCACGTGGGGTGCCGAAACGACGATCTCGCCCGTGACGAGGGGCTCGTCGGTCAGGTCGCCGACAGCGTCGCCCCGCTCGTCGAGCGCACTGATGCGCACGCGCACCAGTGCGGCGGGGGTGCCTACGCAGACACCGCCGGGGCCGTCGACGACGAGAGCGGCCTCACGTATGCCCTCGAGGGTGATATCGGTCACGAGCAGGCCCTCGGTCATGCCGTATGGCGTGTGCGCGGTGGCGTTCGGCATGAGATCGGATGCCGCGGAGAGCAGCCGCTCGGAGACCGGGGCGCCGGCCGACAAGAAGTCCTCGACGCCCGCGAGCGCCGCGCGGTCGCCCGCGGTGAGCGCGTCGGAGGTCGCGACGACGTTGGTGATCGCGGCGGGAGAGAGGAACACGACTGTCGCGTCGACTGCCGCGACGGCGGCGGCGACCGCGGTCGCGGTGAGGGTCTTCGGCGAGGTGACGACCATGTCGGGCGTCACCGAACGGGCGCCGAGTGCAGGGCCGAGCAGCGCGAACGGGGCGAACCCGGCGACGAGGCCGGTTCCGACACCGATGCCGTACTGCGCGGCGAGAGCGTCGACGACGGCCGCGAGCTGGCCGTGCGTGTAGACGACGCCCTTGGCCGGGCCTGTCGACCCGGAGGTGAACAGAACGGCGGCGGTGTCGTCGGGACCCGGCAGCGGAGGCAGTTCCTGTTCTGCACCGAGCGAGACGAGTTCACCGAGCGAGTAGGCCACGTCGAGCGTGCGGCGAACCGCGCGGGAGTACTTCGCGGTCGAGATCTTCTGACCCGGCCAGGCGAGGGCGGTCGCGGCGGCGAGACCGGCCGGGGCGCCGATCACGTGGTCGGGCCAGGCGCCGCGCACCGCGCGGGTGAGGCCCGCGAGCCCGAGACCGGCATCGGCGACGACCACGACGGCACCGAGGCGCAGGCAGGCGTAGAGCACGGCGGTGAGGTCGGCCCCGGGCTGGATCAGCAGGGAGACGCGGTCGCCGCGCTTGACGCCCACCATCGCCAGGCCGGCGGCGAGTTGGCGCACGCGCCTTGAGAGCAGCGACCAGCTGACGGCTGTCAGGCCGTCGCCGTTCGTCGGCGCCATCTCCACGAGGGCGGTGTCGCTGGAGTCGCGCAACTCCTCGAGGAAGCGGAACAGCCCGGCGGGAGGCCCGGCCACGACCGGCTTCACGTAACCCTCGTCGAAGCGGTTCGGGTCCGGCTCCTCCTCCACGGGCTCCGTGGCGACGGCGAATCGTGAGGGGTTTGCGGCCGCGGTGCCGAGGCTGCCGAGTTCGGTTCCCCGGTCACCGAGCCAGGTCAGCACGGATGACGCATAGTCGACCTCTTCGGCGAGCAGATGCCCGGCGCCCTCGAAGCGGTGCACGTCGGCGTGCGGCAGGCGGTCGACGAGGTCGTCGAGGTGGCGGTCGCCGAAGATCGGGTCGCGCGGACCCCAGAGGGCCAGCGCCGGAACGGCGAGGTAGCGCAGCGCCTCGGCGATGCGCACGAGCTCGGGGTGGCTCTCGTGGTCCGCGTCGACCGGGATGTCCGCGACGAATCCGCCGATGCCGCCGCGACGCTCGGAGGCGAGGTATGGCGCCCGGTAGCCCGCCTTCACCTCAGCGCTGAGCGGCGGGCGGGCGAGCGACAGCGTCGTCTCGAGAAAGGCGGGGGTGCGCACCGTCGAGGCGCCGAGCACGCCGCGCAGCAACGCGAGACGCAGTGGCGCGGGGACCGCGGCACCCTCCGGCTGGTGGATCGCGGTGTTGAGCACGGCGACACCGGCGAGGAGGTCGGGATGGTCGACGGCCCAGCCGAGCGAGACGACGCCGCCCCAGTCGTGACCCAGGCTGATTACGGGCCCGGAGAGATGCAGCGCGTCGGTGAGGTCGCCGAGGTCGCGCACGCGGCGCGCGAGCGGGCGCACGGTCGCCGTGCGCTCGGAGAAGCCCATGTCGAGTTGGTCGACGGCGATGACCCGCCAGGCCTCGCCCCCGGATGCCGCGGCCGTCGTTGCGCTCGACACGAGGTCGCGCCAGAGGTAGCTCCACGTCGGGTTGCCGTGCACGCACAGGATGGTGCCGACCGGGGTGACGCCGAGCTCGCGGAGCCGCGGGCCGTTGTCGAGAAGGTGCCACTCGTGGGTGACCTGCAGGCCCTCGCTCTCGGGCGCGGTGACGAGGCGGGAGAAGGAGGGGTCGAGGCCGTACAGGCCTACCGGCGGGAGACTCGCGGGCGCTGCGGCGAGGCGGGACACGCGGTAGGTCACCAGGCGATTTCCAGCATCGCTGTGTTGAGCCCGGAACCTACGCCCATGAGGAGCACTCGGTCGCCCTTCTTGAGGTCTTCTGCTTCGTAGGCGAGCGTGATCGGGATCGACGCCGGCCCCACGTTGCCGAGGAGCGGGTAGGTGCGTGGCACCTTCGTCTCGTCGAGACCAGCCGCCTTGACGATCGCGTTGGTGTGCACCGACGAGACCTGGTGCAGGATGTAGCGGTCCATGTTCGACCAACTCCAGTCGCGCTTGGCCTCGTTCCAGGCCGAGACGACAAGTTCCATGCCGCCCTTGAGCAGCGCCTTCGCGTCGGTGAACATCCCGTCGACGCTTCCGACGCAGAGATCGTTGTATTGGGTGGCCGCCCGCGTCACACCGCCGAGCAGACGGTGGCCCTCCGGGTGGGCGTCTGCGCGGCCGAGAACGGCGGCGGCGGCACCAGAACCGAGTGTGAGGCTCGCGAACTCGCTCATGAAGTCCTTGCGGCTGAGGCTGTTCGCCTCGAGGCGGTCGACCGTGTTGTCCTGTATCTCGTCGGCGTCTTCGCCCGCGACGATCACCGCATAGTCGATCTGGCCGGAGTCGATGAGCGATGCGGCGAGGCTCATACCGTTGACGAAGCCCAGGCAGGCGTTGGCAATGTCGAAGTTGAGTGCGGAGCTGGGCAGCCCGAGTCCGTGGTGGATGCTCACCGCGACCGACGGCTCGAGGTTCTTGCGCGTGACGGAGGTATTGATGAGCATGCCGACCTGATGCGGCTGCACGCCCGCCTGGGCGAGGGCGCGCTTGCCCGCGGCGATGGCGGCATCATCGAACTTCTGGCCGTTCTCCCAGTTACGGCGCTCGTAGACGCCGGCGACGCGTTGCAGGAGCCCTTTGGGCAGGTGGAGTCGCTTGAGTGCGCCGGCAAGCCGCCGGTCGATCGATTCCGAGGTGGTGATGCGCGAGGCGATCGTGCTCGTTACCGATAGCAAAGCGACGTTCGTGTGCGTCGTCGTTGCGTTTCCGTTCAACGGATCTCCCTATCGAGTTGTAACCGGTGCGAGCCATCCGAAAGTTGCTGCCCAGTCAATTATTGTCTGTCGCGAACCTGACCGTTAACCCGGGCGTCAGTGCTGCTCAACTTTCACCGCCGTCGAGCACCTCGTCCACCCCCTTGCACCGGTATTGACAACCGACTGTTTGGCAGACATCTTCGTGAGTATCGATTGACTCGCGTTTTCCAGCACGTTCACTGAAGAACAACGGAAAGTGACATGGCCCACTCATGAAGAAGCTCATCAACGATCCAGACACCGTCATCGCCGACGCCCTCGTCGGTGTCGCGGCGGCGCATCCGGAACTCACCGTCGACATGACGAACCGCATCATCTACCGCGGCACGCCGACGAAACCGGGGAAGGTCGCGCTGATTTCGGGCGGCGGTTCGGGCCACGAGCCGATGCACGGCGGCTTCGTCGGCCTGGGGATGCTCGACGCCGCGTGCGCGGGCGAGGTGTTCACGTCTCCGACCCCCGACCAGATGCTCGAGGCGACGAGGGTCGCAGACTCCGGCGCGGGCGTGCTGCACATCGTGAAGAACTACACCGGC
>JAODAY010000172.1 GCA_025463665.1 Microbacteriaceae bacterium | reverse complement strand
TCATGGAGATGAACACGAGACTGCAGGTCGAGCACCCGGTGACCGAGATGGTGACAGGCATCGACCTCGTCGAGTGGCAGCTGCGCATCGCCGCGGGCGAGCCGCTGACGATCGCGCAAGACGACGTGACCCTCACCGGTCACGCCGTCGAGGCTCGGGTCTACGCCGAGAACCCCGGCACCGGCTTCCTGCCGAGCGCGGGCACCGTGCTCGCGCTCGAGGAGCCCTCGGGGCCCGGCATCCGCGTCGACAGCTCACTCGCGCCCGGTCTCGAGATCGGCTCGCACTACGACCCGATGCTCGCCAAGGTCATCGCCCACGGTGCCACGCGCGGCCAGGCGCTCGACCGACTCGGTGCGGCCCTCGAGAGCACGACTGTGCTCGGGGTCGAGACCAACATCGAGTTTCTCGGGCTCCTCATCGGTGATGCCGACGTGCGCTCCGGCGCGCTCGACACCGGGCTCATCGCGCGCTGGCTCGAGGCGGGCGCGTTCCGGCAGCCCGGCGACGACGAGTTCTGCGTCGCCGCGCTCTGGCTGCACGCGCGGCGGTGGCGGGCGGCATCCGTCTCGCCGTGGAGTCGGCCGACAGGCTGGCGGCTCGGGCGGCAGGCTCCGACCAGATACAGGCTCGTGAGCGGCGACCAGGCGGCCGAGGTGCTCGTGACTGGAACGCCCGACGAGGCCATCGTCACGATCGGTGCCGATGTGCGCCGGGCCGTGACCGGAATGTCGCGCGAGCACGACGGCGGCGCCTCTGCGGGCGTCGCCGGCCCGGTGCGCGTCGAACTCGACGGGCTGACCCGGCGCTGGCGCATCGCCGGCGACGAGGGAGCGGTCTGGCTCGCCGACGGCAGCTTCTCGGCCCGCATCCGCGTGGTGGGCCGGCGGGAACGTGTCGCCGCGCAGATCGCGGGTCTCACCCGGGAGCAGGGAGCGGTGAGCCCCGAGGTGCGGGTGCCGATGCCGGGCACTGTCGTCGCGCTCGGCGTCGCGAGCGGCGACCGCGTCGAGGCCGGTCAACTGCTCGTCACGGTCGAGGCCATGAAGATGGAGCACCGCCTGCTCGCCGGCCTCTCAGGGACCGCCACCCTCACCGTGTCGCCCGGCGAGGTCGTCGCACTCGACCAGCTTGTTGCAACCATCACGCCGTCGCCATCCGCGGCGGCCAGCGAAGGAGAACAATCATGAGTCACGAACTCATAGCCGAAGAACTCGCGAGCCACGGCCTCACCGACGAGGAAACCGGGTTCCGAGACGAGATGCGGGACTTCCCCGACGAGGTCGTGGCTCCCGCCGCCTACGAGTACGACACCAAGCGTGAGCTGCCCTACGGCATCATCGCCCAGATGGGGGAGCGCGGACTGTTCGGCCTGCCCTTCCCCGTCGAATACGGCGGTCAGGGCAAGAGTTACTTTCACCTCTGCCTCGCCGTCGAGCAGCTGAGCCGCGCGGACCAGTCGATCGGAGTCACCCTTGAGGCGGGCGTCGGACTCGGTGCGATGCCGATCTACCGGGGAGGCACCGAGGCGCAGAAGCAGCAGTGGCTGCCGATGCTCGCGCGCGGGGAGGCCCTCGCCGGCTTCGGCCTGACCGAGGCGGATGCCGGCTCCGATGCCGCGGGGACCAAGACCACCGCGCGGCTCGAGAACGGCGAGTGGGTGATCAACGGCACCAAGCAGTTCATCACCAACTCGGGCACACGCATCACCCGGCTCGTGACGGTCACGGCGGTGACGGGGGAGAGTTTGCGCGTCGATGGCTCAGTGAAGAAGGAGCTCACGGCGATCCTGGTTCCGAGCGGCACTCCTGGCTTCACCGTCGAGCCCGCCTACGACTAGGTCGGCTGGCACACGTCGGACACCCACCCGCTCAACTTTCGTGTCGTGCGGGTTCCCGAGGCGAACCTGCTGGGGCAGCGCGGCCGCGGGTTCGCCAACTTCATCCAGACCCTCGACGAGGGGCGCGTGGCGTTCGCCGCCCTCTGCACAGGCGCCGCGCAGGGCTGCCTCGAGGAAGCGGTGCGCTACGCGCGCACACGCAACGTCTTCGGCCGGGCCATCGGGCAAAACCAGCACATCGCCTTCACGATCGCGCGCATGCAGTCCCGGGTGCACGCCGCGCGGCTGGCCTGGCACGACGCGGCCCGCCGACTCGACGCCGGCGAGCCGTTCAAGATGCAGGCGAGCCTCGCCAAACTCATCAGCAGTGAGGCGGCGATGGACAACGCCCGTGCAGCCACCCAGATCTTCGGTGGCTACGGCTTCATGAACGAGAATCCCGTCGCTCGGCACTACCGCGACTCGAAGATCCTCGAGATTGTAGAGGGCACGACCGAGGTGCAGCTCATGGTCATCGCGAGGGAGCTGGGGTTCGCAGCATGAGCGAGATCCTGAGGGAGATCGAGCAGCGCGGGCTCTGGTTCGAGGAGTTCGAGCAGGGCGTGCGGTACCTGCATCGCCCCGGGCGCACGATCTCGGAGGCCGACAACGTGCTGTTCACGACCCTCACGATGAACACGCAGTCGCTGCATCTCGACGCGGCGTGGAGCGCCGGGCAGCCGTTCGGGCAGCGGCTCGTGAACTCGATGCTGACGCTGTCGACGATGGTCGGTTCATCCGTCGCCCAATTGACGCAGGGAACCATCGTCGCCAACCTCGGCTTCGGAGAGGTGGCCTTTCCGCACCCGGTGTTTCACGGCGACACCCTGTACTGCGAGACCACCGTCGCGAGCAAGCGCCTGTCGAAGTCCCGCGAGGGCCAGGGCATCGTCGCGCTCGCGCACATCGCGCGCAACCAGGACGGCGTGATCGTCGCCCGCGCGGTGCGCTCGGTGCTCGTCTGGCGCGAGGGGGCGCAGCCGTGACGCCGTTCTCGATGGGACCGGCGCTGCTGTTCTGCCCGGCCGACCGTCCAGACCGCTACGAGAAGGCCGCCGACCGTGCCGACGCGGTGATCCTCGACCTCGAAGACGCGGTGGCGCCGGGCCGCAAGCAGGCCGCCCGCGACGCTCTGCTGTCGAACCCGCTCGACCCGGCGACGACGATCGTGCGGATCAACTCGTGGGGATCGCCTTACTTCGCCGACGACATCGTCGCGCTCGTCCACACCGACTACCGCACGGTCATGGTCGCCAAGACGGAGAGCCGGCAGGAGGTCTCCGGCCTGGAGAAGTACGCGCTGGTCGCGCTCATCGAGACGGCGGCCGGCGTGATGCGCGCGGCCGACATCGCCGCGGATTCTCACGTCGTCGCCCTCATGTGGGGCGCGGAAGACCTCGTCGCCTCGCTCGGCGGAACCTCCAGCCGCTTCGCCGACGGGTCATACCGCGGCGTCGCCTCCCAGGCCCGCTCGAGCGTGCTGCTCGCCGCGGGCGCCTACGGCAAGGCCGCGATCGACGCGGTGCACCTCGACATCACCGATTCGGCGGGACTCTACGCAGAGGCGGTGGATGCCGCGGCCACCGGTTTCAGCGCAACGGCCTGCATCCACCCCTCGCAGGTCGACACCATCCGTTCGGCCTACGCGCCGGGAGAGGACGAGCTGGCCTGGGCGCGCACGGTGGTCGCGGCCGCGGAGGGCAACCGAGGGGTGTTCCAGCTCGACGGGCGCATGGTGGATGCTCCGGTCGTGCGGCACGCGGAGCGGGTGCTGCGGGCGGGGGATGCGCGCGGGTGAGGCCGCGGCATCCGTTGGCCCGGGGCGGGCTGAGCCGGGCGGGCTGAGCCGGCCAGCCTGAGCCGGCTTGTCGACCTGAGGGGCGGCATATTGTCGCCCGGCGGGGGCCGGGAGAGCGTTTCGCCGCCCCTGACGCATGGGGCGCCGGTGGGCGGTTCCGACGAGTACGCTTCGCCGCGCCCCCCGCCTGCCCGCCTAGTACGTGTCGAAGATGCGCTGAATCTCTGCCGGGTCGCGCGTGACGGTGAGTGCGAGACACGCGAGGATTCGGGCGCGCGGCGGGTTCTGGTCGTCGACCGAGATCCACCCGTCGACGACGCTGCCCGACGCGCCGACCGCGGTGACGTGGCCGCTGCCGGTGCGGGTCGCGCGCACGATCACCGTGCCCGCGTGGCGTGCCGCCTCGAGCGGCTCGATCATGCGGCTCGAGACGGTGCCGTTCCCGAAGCCGGCGTGCACGATCGCGGCATAGCGGCCGGCCTCGACGAGAGAGACGACGCGTTCGTCGAGCCCGGAGTGGGCGTAGATGATGCCGGCGCGCGGCAGGGTGTCGATCGCGGCCAGATCGAACTCGGTCTGTGTCGTGTGCGGGCGAGCGACGCCGCGGTAGTAGACCGGGCGCCCCGCCACGACGACGCCGAGCGCGCCGTACGGCGACTCGAAAGCGTGGATGCTGAGGCTCGCGGTCTTGGTCACATCCCGTGCCGTGTGGATCTCGTCGTTCATGACGACGAGCACGCCCCGGCCGGCAGAGGCGGGGTCGGATGCCACTGCGACCCCCGCGAAGAAGTTGATGGGCCCGTCTGCACTGAGGGCGCTCGCGGGGCGCATGGCGCCGACGAGCACGACCGGCTTGGCGGAGGCGAGCACGAGGTGCAGAAGGTAGGCGGTCTCCTCGAGGGTGTCTGTGCCGTGGGTGATGACGATCCCGTCGACGTCGGGCCGGGCGAGCAGGGCGTCGACGCGGTGGGCGAGCGCGAGCAGCAGCTCGTCGGTGAGATCGGAGGAGTCCATCTGCGCGAACTGCTCGCCGGTGATCCGGGCCTTCGTCACGACCTCGGGCACAGCCGCGAGCATGGCGTCGACGCCGGTCGTGCCTGCGCGGTAGCCGGTGGCGTCGGTGGAGGAGGCGGCGGTTCCCGCGATCGTTCCCCCCATCGCGAGCACGACGACGTGGGGGAGGGCAGGCTGGGTCATCCCGCCAGTTTACGGATCGGCGCGACCCGGCCCGCAACTGGAGCGACACGCCAGGTACGGCGCGGGAAGCATCCGGGCGCCGCCCGGGTTGTTGTAGGAACAACGATCGAAAGGACCCCATGTCAATAGTCATCACCGGTGCAACCGGTCAGCTCGGACGCCTCGTCGTCGACTCTCTTCTCGCCCGCGGAACCGCCGCCTCCGACATCGTCGCGACGGGCCGCAACACGGCCGCACTCTCGACGCTCGCGGAGCGCGGCGTCAGGGTGGCCGAGATGGACTACAACCGGCCGGAATCCATCACCGCCGTACTGTCGGCGGGCGACACCGTGCTGCTGATCTCGGCGTCGGAGGTCGGCCAGCGGCTCGAGCAGCACGCGAACGTCATCACCGCCGCGAAGCTCGCCGGCGTCGCGCGCATCGTGTACACGAGCGCGCCCAAGGCGACCACCTCGACCCTGATCCTCGCGCCGGAGCACAAGGCGACAGAGGAGTTCCTCGTCGCGTCCGGGGTACCTTTCACGATTCTGCGCAACGGCTGGTACACCGAGAACTACCTCGGCGAGATCGACAAGGCCCGCGACACCGGCGTCATCGTCGCGAGCGTCGCCGACGGACGAGTCGCCAGCGCGAGCCGGCGCGACTACGCCGAGGCCGCGGCCGTCGTCCTCGTCGAGGAGGGCCACGAGGGCAAAATCTACGAGCTCTCGGGGGATGTCGCGTGGAGCTTCGACGATCTCGCCGCGACGATCGCGGGCATCATCGCGCGCGACGTGTCGTACCAGCGCCTCAGCCCCCGGGAGCACGCGGCGATGCTCGGCTCCTTCGGTCTCGATGAGAGCACCGTGAACTTCGTCGTGGCGCTCGACGGCGACATTCGCGACGGGCTTCTGGCCGAGACATCCGGAGACCTTTCTCGGTTGATCGGACGCCCGACGACGCCGCTCGCCGAGGGCCTCGCCGCGTAGGTCAGACTCACGAGTGGCACGGGTTCCGTCTCACGACGGGACCCGTGCTACTGCTCGAAGGTGTTCACCATGGCGTGCGCGGCGCGCTCGAGGTAGGCCCACAGCGTGGCGTCGTGCAGCGGTGAGAGTTCGAGGCTGTCCACCGCCTCGCGCATGTGCAGCAGCCAGCGGTCGCGTGCGTCGGGGTTCACCTTGAACGGCATGTGCCGTTGACGCAGTCGAGGGTGGCCGCGTTCCTCCGAGTAGGTGCCAGGCCCGCCCCAGTACTGCTCGAGAAATCCGGTGAGGCGCTGGATGGCGCCCTCGAGGTCGGCCTCGGGATACATCGGCAGCAGAACCGGGTCTGCCGCGATTCCCTCGTAGAAGCGCCGAACCAGCCGCTCGAAGGTCGGGCGACCGCCCACCTGCTCCCAGAAGTTTCCCTGCACGCTCTCGCCGCTCTGGCTGAGTCGCAGCGTCACCGGGTTCGGCTCACTCATTCTTCGTCTCCCGGGGCGTGCGTGCCGGTTTCGTGGGGTTCGCGTCTGGAACTCCAATTATGTCCTGCACGCGGGTGGCTGTGGGGGGTTCGTTCGGTGACCGCGGCGGGGGCCCCGCTGGCTGCTCGGGAGGCGCGGCGGAGGGCTCCGTGGCGGGCGGGGTAGCACCCGGCGAGGCCGGCGTCGACTTGGTGACGGGCCTGGTCACCACCTTGACCGGCGCCTTTGCACCCTTCGCCGGGGTGAATCCGCGCGGGTCGGCGGCAGGAGCCGCTTTCGCCTTCGCCTTCGCGTTCGCCCTCGCCGCGCGCGAACGCGCGGGTGCCGCCTCGGCCGGGGGAACCTGCACGGGCCGGGTCTTCGGCGGACGGGCACCGGTGACACTCGCCGCGCCCTCGAAGCCGCTCAACACGATCGAGTTGAGGGCGGGCACGTGCACGCCCATCGAATCGACGGCCTTTCTGAGGCGGGCACGGAGTTCGCGTGCGACGTCGTCCTTCGCTGCCGACCTGGTTTTGATCGCGATGCGGATGTGGATGGAGTCCTCGGCGATGGACTCGATGCCCCAGATCTCCGGGCGCTCGAGAATCCGGGTGCGCCACTTGGCGTCGGTGGCGAGCGCTGTCGCCGTCTCGAGCATCTTCTCCTGCACGGCGTCGATGTCGGCGCTCGTCGGAACGCCGAGGTCGATGATCACGCGCGACCAGCCCTGCGACATGTTGCCGACCCGGAGGATTTCGCCGTTGCGCACGAACCACAGGGTGCCGTTGACGTCACGGATCTTGGTGATGCGAATGCCCACGTCTTCGACAACGCCGGTCGCTGGCCCGAGGTCGACGACGTCTCCGACGCCGATCTGATCTTCGGCCACGATGAACAGCCCGCTCAACACGTCCTTGACGATGTTCTGCGCGCCGAAACCGAGGCCGGCACCGAGCGCGGCAGTGATGAGGGCGAACGCGCCCGTGATGTCGGGGTTGATCGTCACGACGATGCTCAGTGTCGCCGTGATGACGATGATTGCCGTGACCAGGTTGTTGAGCACGCTTCCGAGCGTGCGCGTGCGCTGCACGACCCGCACCGCGGCCAGAGGCGAGGCGAGCAGGGCTTGCGTGTCTTGGGCGTTCTGCTTCTTCTTCACCCCGTTCACGACGTTGTCAACGAGTCGACGGATCACGAACTGGAGGGCGTAGCGAATAGCCACGGCGATAACGATGATGAAGAGCACCTGCACCGGTTTCGATGCGATGATCAACCCCACCATGGCCCAGAGGGCGTCCCAGTCGAACGAGGGCAGTGGCTGGTCGGTCTGTGTCATAGACCAACCATTCTATTCAGCGCGTGACGGGGGAGCTATTCGCGGGTTGTACGTCGGCCGTGGCATCCGCGTCGCTGGAGCCTGTGGAGTCGGTGCCGCGCCAGCGTCCGATGAGGCTCATGAGGTGGTAGACGACGATCGCCGCGACGGTGCCGAGCACGATTCCGGTGAACGTGAGCGTGCCGAGGTTGAGCGTGAAGTCTGCGATGCCCATGATGAGGGCGACGCCGGCGGTCAGCTGGTTCTTGGGCTTGCCGAAGTCCACCTTGCTGTCGACCCAGATGCGCACGCCGATGATGCCGATGAGGCCGTAGAGCGCGGTCGTCACCCCGCCGAGTACCCCCGCCGGAATGGTATTGATGACGGCGCCGATCTTGGGCGAGAGCCCGAGCAGAATCGCCGTGATGCCGGCGACCCAGTATGCGGCGGTCGAGAAGACGCGGGTGGCGCTCATCACGCCGATGTTCTCGCCGTACGTCGTGGTGGGGGAGCCGCCGCCGAGTCCGGAGAGGACCGTCGCGAGACCGTCGGCGAACAGGGCGCGGCCGGTGAGCGGATCGAGGTTGCGCCCGGTGAGCTGTCCGACCCCCTTGACATGGCCGACGTTCTCGGCGAGGAGGGCGAGCACGACGGGGAGGAACATGAGGTAGATGCCGACGTTGTCGGCGGAGAAGCTCGGGGTCGTGAACTCGGGCAGGCCCACCCACGCCTTCCCCGCGACCTCGTCGAAGTTCACGTCGCCCGCGATGACGGCGGCCGCGTAGCCGACGACGACGCCGATGACGATCGAGAGACGGCCGAGGAACCCGCGGAAGAACACCGCGGCGATCACGATCGTCAGCAGGGTGATGATCGCGACGACGGGCGCCTCGCCGAAGTTGTTGCGCGCGGCCGGCGCGAGGTTGAAGCCGATGAGCGCCACGATCGCGCCGCTCACGACCGGGGGCATGAGGGCGTTGATCCACCGCGTGCCGGTGAGGTGCACGACGATGCCGATCACCGCGAGCAGGGCGCCGACGACGATGATGCCGCCGAGCGCGACGGAGGGTCCGCCCGCCGCGGTTGCCGCGGTGATCGGGGCGAGAAACGCGAACGACGACCCGAGATAGCTCGGCAGGCGGTTCGCGGTGATGAGGAGGAACAGCAGGGTGCCGATGCCGGAGAAGAGCAGCGTGGTCGCGGGCGGAAAGCCGGTGATGAGCGGCACGAGGAAGGTGGCGCCGAACATGGCGACGACGTGCTGGCCGCCGAACCCGATCGTGCGCAGCCAGGTGAGGCGTTCCTCAGGGGCGACGATCGCGGTCGCGCCGACGTTCTTGCCGTCGCCGTGCAGTTTCCAGGGCAGAGCCACGTTTCCTCCGTCGTTGATTGGTCGAGTCGAGCGTAGCCCCCGCGCGGGCCGGGGCGGCACGCGCGACTAAGCTCGTTGCGGACCGTGTGCCCGCGGCATCCGCATTCTTGGAGGAATTACCATCAGCACAACGCAACAGCGTTCCGGCGCCCGTGACAGATTCGACCGCTATTTCGAGATCACCAAGCGCGGTTCGACCGTCGGCCGCGAGGTTCGCGGTGGAGTAGTGACCTTCGTCACGATGGCGTACATCGTCATTCTCAACCCGCTCATTCTCGGCGGCTTCAGCGCGGACCAGGCGACGCTCGACGTCGAGGGTGGCTGGCTTGAGAACGCCCAGGTCTCGGCGGCGACGGGGCTCACCGCCGGCGTCATGACGATCCTGTTCGGGCTCGTCGCGCGTCTGCCGTTCGGCATCGCCGCCGGCCTCGGCATCAACTCGTTCCTCGCGGTCAGCGTCGTCGGCCAGGTCACCTGGCCCGAGGCGATGGGCCTCGTGGTCATCAACGGCCTGATCATCGTGCTGCTCGCGACGACGGGCCTGCGCACGCTCATCTTCAACGCCGTGCCGCACCAGCTCAAGACCGCCATCACGGTGGGAATCGGGTTGTTCATCGCCTTCATCGGACTCGTCGATGCCGGTTTCGTCCGCCAGACCGACTCCCCGTCGTCGCCGCTCCAGCTCGGAACCGCCGGCTCGATCACGACCCTCCCGACCGTCGTCTTCCTCATCGGCCTCGTCGTCATCGGCGTGCTCATGGCGCGCAAGGTCAAGGGCGCGCTGCTCATCGGCATGGTGGTGACGACCGTCATCGCCGTCATCGCCGAGGCGATCTTCAAGCTCGGCCCTGCCTTCCAGAACCCGCAGGGCTGGAGCCTGAACGCGCCGGTCATCCCGAGCGCGCTGTTCTCGCTGCCCGACTTCGGCCTCGTCGGGTCGTTCAACTTCGGCGCCTTCGAGCGCATCGGCGCCCTCTCCGCCGCCATGATCGTGTTCACGCTCGTGTTCACGAACTTCTTCGACGCGATGGGCACCATGACGGGCTTGGCCAAGGGCGCGGGTCTCGCCGACGACCGCGGCAACTTCCCCAGGCTCAAGTCCGCGCTCATCATCGAGGGCGTCGGCGCGGTCGCCGGCGGCGCGACGTCGAGCTCGTCCAACACCGTCTACATCGACTCGGCGGCTGGAATCGGCGAAGGCGCACGCACCGGCTTCGCGTCGGTGATCACCGGCGTGCTGTTCCTCGTGTCGATGTTCCTGACGCCGCTCACGCAGATCGTGCCGCTCGAGGTGGCGGCCGCCGCGCTCGTCATCGTGGGCGCGCTCATGGTGTCGCAGATCAAGGACGTCGACTGGAGCGAGTTCTCGATCGCGCTTCCGGTGTTCCTCACCGTTGTCGTGATGCCTCTGACCTATTCCATCGCCAACGGCATCGGCGCGGGCTTCATCAGCTGGGTCATCGTGCGTTCGCTCTCGGGCAAGGCGCGCGAGATCTCGCCGCTGCTGTGGGTGGTGGCGCTCGGCTTCCTCGTCTACTTCACGCGTGGACCGATCGAGGCCCTCATCGGCTGACAATAGACGCCACGGATGCCACGGCCTCCGCAACGCACACAAGAATGCTCCCGCGGCCGGTGATACCGGCCGCGGGAGCATTTTGCTGTGCTGCGTGCTGCGTGCTGCGTGCTGCGTGCTGCGTGCTACGCGTCCCGTC
>JAODAY010000237.1 GCA_025463665.1 Microbacteriaceae bacterium | reverse complement strand
TCGTGCACCACGGGGCGTCGCTCCCGGCGGTGGGACTGACGCTGAGCCTGCACATCGCCGGAATGTTCGCCCTCTCGCCAGTTTTCGGTTGGTTGAGCGACCGCCTCGGCCGGCTGACGACGGTGCTCATCGGTCAGGCGTTGTTCGCCGCCGCGCTCGTCGTTGTCGCGTTCGGCGAGGCGAGCGAGACGGTGGTGACGCTGGGCCTCATACTGCTCGGCCTCGGCTGGAGCGCCTCCACGGTCGCCGGGTCGGCACTCGTCGCCGATCTCGTGACCGGCAGCGCCCGCACGCGCATTCAGGGCCGCAGCGACCTCGTGATGAACGTCGCGGGCGCGGCCGGGGCCGCCCTCGCGGGTCCCATTCTCGCCGCCGTCGGCTACGCGGGACTGGCTGGGCTCGCCGGGGTTCTCGTGGCGACCATGGTCGTCGGCATCGTCGCGGCGTCGCCGCGGCGCGTGAAGCCGGGAGGGTTCCGCACCACCTGAATCGTCGACCGGGGGCCGCGTCCACCTAAATGCCGACTATCCGTCGGCTTCGGCGGTGTCTAGCGTTGAGGGATCGACAATGACGCGGTGGCGCGATGCACCGCCCTAAGGAGCACGATGCACCTCTCGCGAACGAGTGGCACCCGGCGCGGATTCGTGGCCGGCCTCACCCTCACCGCCGCTCTGGGTGTCACCTGTCTGGCGCCGGGAGTCGCGAGCGCCGCACCGCCGGCACCGGCAGCCGCGAGCGCGGCCGCCTTCGTCCCGGTGCAGGGCGAATTGATGAACTACGCCGTGAACGGCGCGAAGGCAAACCGCGGCCAGACGCTGAAGGTCGAACGTGCGGTGGCGGCGGCCGGCGGTACGGTCGTCGAATCCTACGCGGAGATCGGCGTCGTGATCGCGCAGTCCGACAACGCCGGCTTCGCCGCCGCTCTGCGCAGAGACAAGGCCGTCGAATCGGTCGGGGCCACGCGCACCGCGCCGGTGGCCGCAACCGACGCGACCTACGGAGTCAGCGACCCCCTAAGCAAGGGCGAGTCCGGGCACCGCAGCAGCAAGCCCGCCAAGAACAAGGCCGTCGGCATCGAGGCGTTCGAGGCAGTCGCCGTCGATCCCTCCGAGAGCCAGCAGTGGGACATGGCGGCGATCGGCGCGGACAAGGCGCACGAGATCACCGACGGCAGTCGCGACGTGCTGGTGGCGGTGCTCGACTCCGGAATCCAGGCGGACCACCCCGACCTCGCCGCGAACGTCGACGCCTCGGTATCGGCGAGCTGCTTGAGCGGTGTCGCAGACTCGAGCTACGCATCATGGCAGCCGACGACGAGCTCGCACGGCACGCACGTTGCCGGAACGATCGCGGCGGCACGCAACGGGATCGGCATCGTCGGGGTCGCGCCCAACGTGCGAATCTCCGCGGTCAAGGTCGTGAGCGACGACGGCTACATCTACCCCGAGGCTGCGATCTGCGGCTTCATGTTCGCGACCTCGACGGGCGCAGACATCACCAACAACAGCTACTACATCGACCCGTGGCAGTTCTGGTGCGACTCCGACATCGACCAGCTCGCGGTCAAGACCGCCGTCGACCGGGCCGTGCAGTACTCGCAGGGCACGGGCGTCGTGAACGTCGCCGCGGCCGGCAACTCGGCGATCGACCTCGCCAACAAAACGGTGGATGACGCGAGCCCCAACGACACCGTGCCCGTCGTCCGCCAGATCGACGCCGGGTGTGAAGACATTCCTGCCGAGCTCGATGGCGTCGTTACCGTCTCCTCGACCACGTCGACGGGTGCCCTGTCGAGCTTCTCCAACGTCGGTCTCGGCGTCATCGACCTTGCGGCTCCCGGATCGTCGATCCTCTCGACCGTGACGGGAAGCGGCTACGGCCGCTCGTCCGGCACGTCGATGGCCTCGCCGCACGTCGCGGGCGTCGCTGCGCTGCTGAAGTCGGCGCATCCCTCGCTCGCCGGCGAGGCGCTCTCGAGAACCATGTACGACCAGGCGAATGACGTCGCCTGCCCGTCAACTGCAGCAACGTGCACGGGCACGCTCGACGACAACGCGTTCTTCGGTGACGGTCTGGTCAGTGCCCTGCACGCCGTGAACTGAGTCGCGACGCGCGAGGGGGTGCGCCGGTCGGTGCACCCCCTTTCGCGCGCCTGAGGTCGTCAGGCCGCGGTGTCCGCCGTGCGCCTGGCGACCGACGGCTCGCGCATCACGAGCACCGGGCAGTGCGCGTACCCCGCGCACGCCGAACTGACCGAGCCGAGCACGAGGCCCGCGAAGCCGCCGTGCCCCCGCGACCCGACGATGAGAAGCTCTGCACCCGAGCTCGCGTCGATGAGCGCCTTCGCCGCCGGCCCCGTCGTCACGGCCGGACGCACCCGGCCAGGAACCGGATCACCGAAGACCTGGATGATGGCGTCACGCAGCACTCGCGCCGCTTCCTCCTCAGGGTCCCAATCGCTCAGCGCGTACGTGTGCGCGGTTGGCGGATGCTGCCACACCATGATCGGTTCGATGACGGTCTCGTCGTCGAACATCTCGGCGGCCCGACGCAGGGCGAGCAGCGACTGCGGGGAGCCGTCGACGCCGACGACGACACGCCGGCCGGAAACTGTGGCGTCGGTCGAGGTTTCCAGTGAAGTGTCCATGACTGCATGATGGCCTCGAGTACGAACGAGCAACAGGGGCTGGAACCGGCGAAGACTCCCGCTTCCTGGCGATGTGCGACATAGTTGAATGGACACCGAGGAGAAAACGCATGGCTGCATCGCCCGAGACCACAATCGAGGATCTGTCGGCCGAAGAGAGCTGGAGGCTGCTCGCCGGGGAGAACCTCGGTCGCCTCGCCGTGCGCGACGGCGAGGGCACCGACATCTTTCCCATCAACTTCCTCGTGACCGACCGCACGGTGTACTTTCGCAGCGCGCCCGGCAGCAAACTCATGGAACTCACGCGCCACCCGCTCGTCGCCTTCGAGGTCGACGGTGTGACGGCGAGTGCCCCGTGGAGCGTCGTCGTGAAGGGGGAAGCCGCGCGACTCAGCAACGACGAGGAGATCCTCGCCTCGGGCGTCAAGGAACTGCACTCGGCCACCCCCACCGACAAGTGGAACTACGTGCGCATCACGCCGTCCGCGATTAGCGGTCGCCGTTTCGCCACAACGCCCGCGCGGTAACGTTGGGGCGTCGGGAACGATCTAGCCCCGCGTCATCCCGGAGAGAACTGCCATGGCTATCGCGCCGAAAACCGCCAGAGCGAACCGCTACCGTGCGCAACCCACGGTCTGGACGGCGCTGCGCACCCCGAAAATCCTCACGCGCGAGGCGCTCGCGGGCCTCGTTGTCGCTCTCGCGCTGATTCCGGAGGCGATCGCGTTCTCGGTGATCGCGGGGGTCGATCCGCGGCTCGGACTGTTTTCATCGTTCATCATGGCGGTCTCGATCGCCTTCCTCGGCGGTCGGCCCGCGATGATCACCGCGGCGACCGGCGCGGTCGCCCTCGTGATTGCGCCGGTCGCGCGCACCTACGGGCTCGACTACTTCATCGCCACGGTGATTCTGGCGGGGGTGTTCCAGGCCGTGCTCGGTCTGCTCGGGGTTGCCAGGCTCATGCGCTTCATTCCCCGCAGTGTCATGGTGGGATTCGTCAACGCCCTCGCGATCCTCGTCTTCATCTCGCAGCTGCCCAACCTCGTCGGCGTGCCTTGGCTCGTCTATCCCCTCGTCGCCGTCGGTGTCGCGATCATGGTGCTCATGCCGCGCATCACGAACGTCGTGCCGGCGCCGCTCGTTGCGATCGTGCTGCTCACGCTCGCGACGGCGACGATAGCCATCGACGTTCCGACCGTGGGCGAC
>JAODAY010000152.1 GCA_025463665.1 Microbacteriaceae bacterium | reverse complement strand
CCTTGATCGGAACCACCGGTACGTCGACGATCCACCGCAACACGGTGACCGGCAAGGGCCCGAGCGCGATCGACGTCGCGCGCACCGAAGGAGCCGTTGTCACCGACAACGACGCCGAAGAGTGGCGGAGCACAAAAGGCGCTCTCCGTGCGGGACTGGCGATCCGACTGGCCACCCGTCGAGTGCACCTTCGCATTGACGATCGTTGTTGCCCGGTCATGCCCCCACACTAATCGCCATTTGAGACGACGCAGAGACCATAGTCAGCCGCGCACTCTCTGTAGCAAGTGCGATGCGCGCAGGGCACTGAAACGCCCAACGATCGACGCTGTTTACGCCTCTGGTGTCGTCGAGGGGACTGCGTCTCGACGTCGCAGACGTCGCACGATCAGCCAGACGATCAGAAGGCCGAGTGCCCCGTAGACCGCATAGTTCAGGTATGTGGCGTAAGTGTCGATGAGTTCATATTGCGTTCCGAGCGCCGCACCAAGGGTGATCAGCAGCGCGTTCCACACCCCGCTTCCGGCGAGGGTGAAGGCGGAAAAGGTGAGCAAGTTCATTCGCGACGCGCCGGCGGGAAGGGAAATGAGGCTTCGGACTCCGGGGATCAGTCGCCCGAAGAAGACTGCGGATCTGCCGTGACGGTTGAACCAGGCCGACGCCTTCTCGAAGTCGGACCGGTCGACCAAGGGGAGTCTGGACAGCCAGCGAATCGATCGCTCCAGACCTAGGACAGCACCCACCGCATACAGGATGATCCCGCCGACGTATGCGCCGAGCGTGCTGGTGATGACCAGCAGGACCATATTCATGTCGCCTTGCGACGAGAGGAATCCGGCGAGAGGCAGAATGACCTCGCTGGGGATCGGTGGGAAGACAGTCTCGAGGAGTGTGAAGAGCCCTACTCCCCACTCCCCTATGCCGTCCATCAGACCGGCGGCGAAGCCCACTAGCCCGCCGAGATCGCTCGGGTCGCTGCTGCCGGAAGGCGGGGTCGAAGCGATCAAAGACACAGGAACCGTCGAGAGAGTCATCCGGTTCACGATGCCGAACGCGTTCTAAGAAACCTCCAAGAAGCTCGCACCGACGGTATCGATGATTGACCTGCCGAGTGGCAACGACACCGAGTACTGATCGCTGAAAGAACAGACTCGGTGTCGATCCGAATGTCAGTCGTCTGTGCCGTCTTCGACTTCGACGCCGTTGACGTCGTCGCTCGGGTCTTCGGTTCCGTTCTCGGTTGCGTCGTCGGCGGTCTCGCCGTCGTTCGTTCCGTCTTCGACCTCGACTCCGTTGATGTCGTCGGCGGTCTCGCCGTCTCCGTCGCTGATGGTCGAGTGGGTCGTGTCCGGTGCATCCGGGGTCGCGAGGGCAGCGCCGCTGAGGGCGAGCCCGCTTACGAGCGCGAGTGTCGCGATGGCGATTGTTCCTCCGACGATCTTCGTCTTCTTCTCCATGATGTGATGCCCTTTCTGGCCTGTGAACGCCTAGATGCGTCTACTCTTTCGAGGTTATGCAGAGGTGCGTGGGAGGACCGTGAGAGCCGTCAGATCGCGTCTATCTGTGACCTCGCTGGAACACGAGCCGGGCCACCGTGCCTCTACCTACGGTGCTGGTGATGGTGAGCGTGCCGCCATGCGCATCCATGACCTGCCTCACCAACGCGAGCCCGACTCCGTGGCCGGGTCGCGAGCGTGCCTCAGCGGCACGCCAGAACCTCTCTGTTGCGTGGGCTGTCGCGTCCGCATCCATTCCCATCCCGGTGTCCGTCACGGTGACGGCAGGATCTCCGTTCAGGAGCCCGGTTCCCACGATCACCATGCCGCCCGCCGGGGTGAACTTCACTGCGTTGTCGATGATGTTGACGATCGCGCGGACGGCCAGCGACGGGGAGACCATCACTGCGGCGTCCGCACCCAGTGCGACGGTGAGCGCCGGGTGATCAGATCTCTGAGACGCGTCCGCGTGATGCGCAGCCTCCGTCACGAGACTGTTCAGCGATCGTGCCTCCAGCGAGAGAGGGAACGGCCCATCGCTCTGCGCGATCACCAACAGGTCATCTGATAGTCGCGTGAGTCCGTCGATCTCCTGCAGAGCGATGTCGATCGCGTCCTCGTACTCGGCGATCGTGCGCTGCTTGCGGACGACGAGTTCGAGTTCGCCTTGGATGATGCTCAGGGGTGTACGTAATTCGTGGGAAGCGCCATCGACGAACCGCTGTTGCCGTTCGTAGCTGAGTCGAATCGGCATGAGGGCGGCGCGCGCCATGAAATAGCTCGCAACCGGGACGACGACGATCAGGGCGGCGTAACTCACGATCAGACCCGTTCTCAGGGTGTCGAACCCCCGTTCTGCGACGTTGACCGCGCCATCACTGTCGGTCTCGGCCGCATCGAAGTCGAAAGTGCCCGTGACAAATGCGTACACGCCGATTGCGAACGCGGCGAACAAAACGAGCTGCACTGCGGCGAAGGCCACGGTCAGGCGGATCGTCGCACGGGTGAAGATCACCGGTCTGCCGCGATCGAGTATCCGGATCCCCGATGAGTCTCGATGACGTCGTTCTCGCCGGGCAGTGTGAGCTTTCTCCGAAGGTAGCGGATGTAAGTCTGGACCACGTTGCTGAATCCCTCGTAGTTGGAGTCCCAGGCGTGGTCGATGAGCTCGCTCGAGCTGACGATGGTGCCCGCGTTGCGCATGAGGTATTCCAAGACAGCGAACTCCTTCGCGGTGAGCGCGATCGTGCGGTCGGCACGTGTGGCCGAGCGGGTCGCAGGATCGAGGGTGATTCCCTGCGCGCGGAGCACGCTCGGTTGCGCACGCGGGGTCCGTCGGAGCAACGCCCGTACTCGGGCGAGCAGTTCGACGAGGTGGAACGGCTTGACGAGGTAGTCGTCGGCGCCGGCATCTAGACCGTCGACGACATTACGTTTGGCGCCCAACGCGGTCAGCATGAGGATCGGTATTCCCGTCGCCGTCGACCGGATGTATCGGCACACGTCCATTCCCCCGCCGGTGGATCCTGGGATCATGAGGTCGAGCACGACAAGGTCGGGACCGCCGGTGTCGAAAGCCGCGATGGCCGACGGAGCCGTCGCTTCGACGTCGACCGCGT
>JAODAY010000104.1 GCA_025463665.1 Microbacteriaceae bacterium | reverse complement strand
GGCCCGAGGCCAACCGCGCCATCTTCGACGAAGCAGTCGCCGACGTGTCGTCGACGTATCGCGAGACGTCGATCGAGGAGGCAGTCGACAACAAGGAGTTCCTCGAAAAGAACGGCGTCAAGTTCTTCGAAATCGATCTCGACGAGTGGCGCGAGCCGGTCTCCGGCCTCGTCGAGAAATCAGACCCGAAGGTGCGCGATTGGGCCGAGCGCATCCTCGCATTGCGCGAGTAACGCTAGCGGGCACGCAATATCTTCCGGTCGTGGGTAGTCGTGGTGGCGGCCCACGACCGGGAAGCCATACAAACAGATCAGACAAGGACCTTTCATGACTCCCTGGCTTGGCGTAATCGCCGACGATTACACCGGAGCGACTGACCTCGCAGGCATGCTCGTTCGCGAGGGTACAAGCGCCATCCAGTTCCTCGGCATCCCGGATGCGGCTACCTGCGTGCCTGAAGCAGACTGTCTCGTGGTTGCGCTGAAGTCCCGCAGCATCCCGTACGCCGAGGCCGTGGAACAATCGCTCGCAGCCGCCCGATGGCTGCTCGCTCAGGGCGTTGACCAGCTCTTTTTCAAGTACTGCTCGACTTTCGACTCGACGCCAGATGGCAACATTGGGCCGGTGGCGGAGGCTCTCGCTCGAGAAGTCGGCGAGGCCATCACTATCCTTGCCCCGTCGGTGCCGGAGAACGGTCGCACCGTATACCAAGGCGCCATGTTCGTAGGGGATGTCCCGCTTGGCGAATCATCGTTGCGCACTCACCCAATCAATCCGATGACCGACTCCAATCTCATTCGCGTGTTCGACAACCAGTCGACGTCGACGGCGGGGCTCGTGAGGCATCAAGTCGTGAGGCAGGGCGCCTCCGCCATTTCTGAAAGCCTCGATCGGCTGAAAAGCGAGGGACACGCCTTTGCAGTTGTCGATGCGATCTACGACGAGGATCTCGACGCGATCGCCGCCGCCGTTGCACCAAGGCGGCTCGTGACCGGCGCGGCCGGTCTCGGTATTGCCCTCGCTCGCGCCCGCCGAACCTCCACCGACCTTTCACCGCAGGCGCCATCTCGACCCACCGGTCGCGCAGTAGTGCTCTCGGGAAGTTGCTCCACAGCCACTCAAGGGCAGGTTGCGCTCCACAAACAGAGCCACCCGTCATTCGAGATCGATCCGCGGGCGCTCGCTGCCGGGGATGACGTCGTCGCAGAAGCACTCGCCTTCGCGAGAGCCAACGCCGAAGCCGTCCCTCTCATCTATTCGTCAGCCGACCCCGCCCACGTTCGGGCGGTGCAAGACGAGCTTGGTGTCGCCCACTCCGCGCGCCTCATCGAGTCGACCTTCGCGGAAATCGCCAAGGGCCTAGTCCAGGATGGCGTGCGCCGACTCGTCGTCGCCGGCGGCGAGACATCCGGCGCCGTCGTCTCCGGCCTCGGCACCTCGGCCATCGAGATCGGCGCAGAGGTAGACCCTGGCGTGCCGTGGACAATTTCGGTCGACGAACCGCGAATAGGCCTCCTCCTCAAATCGGGTAATTTCGGTAGCGAGGACATCTTTTCGCGAGCTCTTGAACCTGAACAACGAACGTCGCACAACGAGCAGCCGGAGGGCGAAGAGTGACCGACTCAATCCGCCGTGAGCTTGTCGCTACAGCGCGCTCCCTCCATGAGGCTGGGCTCTCCCCGGGGTCGTCGGGCAATATCAGTGTGCGTGTCGGTGAGGAGATCATCGTCTCGCCGACTGGCGCACGATTCGGCTCCCTTGACGCCACCACGCTGAGCGTCGTGGACCTCGACGGCGCGCAGGTGAGCGGCCCTCCCGCCACCAAGGAATCGCTGTTCCACGCCGCCGTCTACCGAGCACGGCCAACAGACGCCGCGGTCATCCACCTCCATTCGCCGTTTGCCAGTGCTCTCTCGTGCCTCGCCGGGCTCGATATGGAGAACGCTCTGCCCGCGTACACGCCGTACTTCATCATGCGAGTCGGACAGTTAGCGGTGGTTCCCTATTTCATGCCGGGGGATGCATCGCTCGCAGACGCCATCGGAAGGCGTGCAGTCAGGCACCGCGCCTTACTGCTCGCCAACCACGGCCAGCTCGTCTCAGCGCCGACCCTTGCAGCGGCAGCGGCCGCGGCAGAGGAAATTGAAGAGACAGCGCGGCTTCACTTCATCCTCGGTGATCGCGCGACCTCCGCGCTCTCGATGAATCAGGTCGCCGAGCTGCGACGCAAATATCCCTGAGGAGACCGCTTTGCGCTACGACATGATAAATCCGTCAATCCTGATCGGTGACCTTCCACTTGACGAGCAGTTGGCGCTCGTGCGGTCCAACGGATTCACCGAAGTCGAATTATGGTGGCCCTTTCCTTCGGCAGCGCCGAGCATTTCGCAGATGCGGGCGTTTCTGACAACGCTCGACGGTTCGGGACTTGCACTGCGAGGGCTCAATGTCTACGAGGGTGGCATGGCCGATGGAAACCGCGGCATCGCGTGCTGGCCAGACCACGAGGATATACTCGCTTCGGCGATCGCTGCCTCAATCGAAATAGGCAAAGCCACGGGTTGCACGCTCTTCAACGTGCTGCACGGCACGATCGATGTAAAAGAGGATCGCGCGGTGCAGGATGCGCGGGCTGCGCGCAACACCGCATGGGCGGCGGACGCCGTCGCCGAAATAGGCGGGACGGTAACTATCGAGCAACTCTCCCATATTCCGGCCTACGGGCTAAAGACGGGCGAGGATGTCATCGCGGCGATCGATAGGGCGATGGCTGTCTCTGGAGCGACCAACATCCGGATGCAGGTTGACCTCTTTCACATGGCGATGATCGGTGACGACATCCCGGCCTTCTTCGACAAATACTGGGACCGCATCGCACACGTCCAGGTCGCCGATGCACCGGGTCGAGGTGGCCCTGGTACCGGCGGTCTACCGATCGACGAATACCTCGGTCGATTGCGATCCAACGGCTACACCGGACGATTCGCCCTCGAATACTCCTCCCCCGACGAGGTGACCGGCGACCCATTCGGTTGGCTTCGCGCCTGACTTCTACATTCCTCGGGCCGAGAGAACCCGACAATCACCTGGGGTGAACGAGCATCCTCGTATTTCCTGGCTGGACGTCCCTCTTGGCCAAGCATTCCGCATTTCCGTGACGTCGGGAATCAACGTCCCCTCCCCCGATGGCTGAGTCCCCTCCTGCAGGCAGCGCAGGCCATCAGCCCTTCGGAGATTGCGGGCGTTGATAACATTTCCCAACCTCTCCTGAGCAGTTCTTTAGTTGCAGGTACCGTATGTTATGGCGATACTCGCGAGCAGAATCTCAGGCTGCTCGCCCCTCTGCGGTGTCCCCGTCGCCAGCGACCGTCGTGCAGATCACTATTGAGCCGATCAGTCCCGCGAGCAAAGGCTCTCGATACCAGCGTTTTTCAGCCGGAATTCATAGAGCTTCCATTCGTCGAAGGCGGCGCTTTCTGTTTTGCCATTCCCTTCGGGTCGATTCATTGTCGCAGCACCGGTCGAAAGCTAAAAGGGCTCACCGTTCGGTCCACCTGCAACCGAACAGGAGGTCATCGGCTCTCAGGGAGATACTGCTGCACGACTAGGCCAGGGGATGGACATGGTCACGTCGACAATTCTTCATTGAACGGGTGTCATCCTTCACAGAACAAATCCTGACCTCGTGGGTTCGCTCGCTTACGCGCGGCCGTGGCTGGTGCGGGAACGTCGGGAAACGGAATCGAGGGTCACCGCGAGCAGAAGCACGAGGCCTGTAACCATGAAGCGGAAAGACGAGTCGAGGTTTAGCAGGGTGAGGCCGCTGGAGATCGATTGGATGACGATGATGCCGAGGAGTGCGGCGAAGGCGGTGCCTCGTCCTCCGAAGAGCGAGGTGCCGCCGATGACAGCTGCGGCGATCGCATTGAGGTTGACGTCTCCCCCGCCAGAGGATTGGCTGGCGGCAGCGAGGCGGGAGGCGGCGAGGATGCCGCCGACGGCAGCGAGTGTGCTGGCGACCATGAAGACGGAGGTGTAGACCCAGCGGACGTTGATTCCGGATCGGCGAGCTGCTTCGACGTTGCCTCCGACGGCGTAGATGCTGCGGCCCCAGCTGGTGCGGGTCAGTGCATAGTGGGCGAGCAGCACGAGCGCGACGAAGAGCATGAACATCCAGCCGATGCCTCGTGCCTGGTTGAGGTACCAGGTGACAAAGCCGAGGACGATGAGGAGTCCGACGCTCTTGACGAGGATGAGTTGGGTGGGTTCTGCCGAGAGGCCGGCGGCGGTACGCGCCTTCGCTTTCGAGTATCCGATGGCGAAGAGTGCGCCGGCGGCGAGGACGACGAATAGGTATGACAGCCAGGCCGGAACGAAGGCGAGTTGCGCGAACCAGACTAATGGTGAGTCGAAGGGGATGTTGATGGTGCCCTTTCCCTTGAGTACGAACAGTTGCAGCCCGAGGAAACTGAGGAGCCCGGCAAGGGTGATGACGAAGCTCGGTACTCCGAAACGGTTGAAGATCTGCCCGTAGACGAAGCCGATCGTCATGCCCGCCAGTACAGCGATGGCAACTGCGGCCCAGACATTCCAACCGTTGGACACGAAGAGCACGCCGAGGATGGCGGACGATAGGCCGCTGACCGATCCGACAGACAGGTCGATTTGCGCGACGAGCAGAACAAAAACGATACCCAGGGCGATGACGCCAACGGCTGCGCTCTCCATGAGCAGGTTGACAAGGTTGGCGCTCGACAGGAAGCCGCGGTTGAGGATCTGCAGGACGGTCCAGATGACGGCGAGGCCGATGATGACGGGAAGCGCTCCCAGGTCGCCGCCTCGGACCTTATCGACGAACGAGGCGATGGCGCCGCGGATTCCGTCGCGGTTCTGGAGCCGCTCGTCCTGCCGGTCGGTGAGCTGTTGTTTGGGCGGTGTGAGCATGGACGGTGTGCTGTTCATCAGAGCGCGGCTCCCTTGTCGGACGATGAGTCTTGTGCCTGTGGGGTGGGTGCGGTTGCAGCGGGAACGGCGCGGGTGTCTATCGCAGATGTTCGGCGGGTGACCGCGTTGTCAGTGGCGCCGGTGATTGCGGCGATGATCTCTTCAGGAGATACCGAGCCGACGGCGAACTCTCCATTGTTACGCCCGAGTCGGAGCACGACGACGCGGTCGGCGACCGCCTGTACGTCGGCCATGTTGTGGGAAATCATGATGACGCCGAGGCCGTTCTCGCGGAGGCGCTCGACGAGGTTCAGGACCTCGGCGGTCTGTGCGACGCCGAGTGCGGCGGTCGGTTCATCGAGAATGATGACTTTCGGATCTCCGAGCAGGGACCGCGCAATGGCCACCGTCTGGCGCTGTCCGCCCGAGAGGGATGCGACGGGAATGCGCACGGAGGGGATCTTCGCCGACAGCTGCCGGAGCAGATCCCATGAGCGGACCTCCATGGCAACCTCGTCGAGTCGCGCCCTGCGGAGCTCTCTTCCGAGGAACAAGTTCTCTACGACATTGAGGTTGTCGCACAGGGCGAGATCCTGGAAGACCGTGGCGATTCCGAGGTCGAGGGCGGCGGTGGGGGTCGGGATCTGCACTGTGGCGGATTCGAAGGTGATCGATCCGGAGTCGGGCAGGTGCACGCCGGACAGCACTTTCACGAGCGTGGATTTGCCCGCCCCGTTGTCCCCGACGATCGCGACGACCTCGCCTGCGGCAACGGTGAGGTTGATGTCGGTGAGA
>JAODAY010000099.1 GCA_025463665.1 Microbacteriaceae bacterium | reverse complement strand
GGAGCACACTTCGACAACGAGACTCAACGACGAAAACCCCGCACAATTGCGGGGCTTTCAGTGGTGCGCCCGGAGGGATTTGAACCCCCGGCCTATTGATCCGTAGTCAATTGCTCTATCCGCTGAGCTACGGGCGCATTGCGCTGGCTCTGCGCTAAGCGCGGATGCCAACTCGAAAGACTATACCAGTGACTGGGAGGGTCAAATGCCCAAAACGACGAACTGGGGCGGATTCCGCGGGGCAGGCGTTTCACGCGGGCTCGATCCACGACCCGCTGCCGGAGAAGCTCGTGCGGGGGTCCCCCGTCCTGCTCGGGGTCGACAGGCTCAGCAGCATGTCGTCGAGTTCGATCTCGAAAGCTTCCAGCACGCCCGGCTGCTTGCTGTAGACGGTCACGAGAAACTCCAGCCGCACCCAGCCGCGCGGTGCAACTGCGGCGACGACTCGACTGTTGTATCCGCGGCGCTGGGCCTCCTTGCGAATCCGCCGCACCTGCGCGGTGAGCACGGAGCGGGGAATCACTACTCGGACCGACATCACACGTTGTTTCTCTGGGGCGGTGCACACTCACGGGGTGGCGGTCGCGTGCTCGCCGCCCGATTGAGACGGAGCATGGGCGCTGGCCGCGGTCGTCGAACGGATGCTCGATTCGCGGCCAGCGCCCACACGATCCGGCGCCTGAGCTAATTACTCTTTGTGCAATTTATCTTGCACCGCTCCCGCGATCTTCTCTACACGATTGGGCAATTCCGTGGTGCCGTAGAGCCGCGAGTCCGGGTGCGTGGGCGGCGGCATCGGGCTCGAGGTGTCGGGGCCGTCGAGGTAGGTGAATTCGCCCTTTCCGTCTGGTGTATTACCGCTCGCCCAGGTTCCCTCGGCTGCAGCCGCGCCATCCGAGAAGTTGATGTACTGGTACGAACCCGCGCGGTGCTCCTTCGAGATCGGAACGTTGCGCGGCACTGGCAGGGCCTCCGCCCCTTCCGCGCGCACTTCGGCCGCCGCCTGGATCCACTGGTTCTGGTGCATGGTGTCGCGCGCAAGCAGGAACGACAACAGGTCGCGCACTCCGTGGTCGTCGGTCATGTGGTACAGCCGGGCGGCCTGCACGCGACCTTGCATCTCGGCGTTGGCGTTGGCGGTGAAGTCGGCCAGCAGGTTGCCGCTGCAGGTGATGTAGCTGCCCTGCCACGGGTTGCCCATACTGTCGACTGGCCGCGCGCCCGCGCCGGCGACGATCGCGTGCTGCACGTCGGTGCCGCCGATGACTGCAGCCACGGTCGGGTCGTCCTGCACCGCGTCATCCGTTATGCCGAGAGGCGACTTTTCGAGTAGCTGAGCGATCATGACGGCCAGCATCTCGACGTGCCCCATCTCCTCGGCACCGATGCCGAAGACCAGGTCGCGATACTTGCCGGGAATATGCATGTTCCATGCCTGAAACTGGTACTGCATCGCCACGGATATCTCGCCGTATTGGCCACCCAGAACTTCCTGCAGCTTGCGGGCGTAGACGGCGTCTGGCTTGTCGGGGGTTGACTTGAATTGGAGCTCCTGGCGGTGAAAGAACATCGTTTCTCTCTCTGCTTGCGGTCTACGAGACGACAACCCATTGCCGGCTCGAACTCGGACGGAGGGTCCACGCTATCGTGGCGAGTGGTGCTGACTTCAGGGGCTGACACGCGTAGCCATTGGTGGCAGACTCCGGCCTTGGATGCCGCATGACGCATGACGCGCGGCGCGGGCGGCGCGACGGCGACTTCTTTTGCGTAAGGTGATACGGAACACCGGCAGGAATCGCCGGTGGGTCTCTTCGTCGCGGCTGATCAGGGTGCGCGCGCCCAGTCGAAGCTCGTCGAGCGGATGTAGCCGCTCGCGGCCTCCAAAGAGAAGCACGGGATTCCCTCTAATCAGGCTACATGCCAGACGAGACCCGCCGCCGCCCAGACGTTCGCGAACTCTTCACCGACCGGCTCGGCGTGCTGGGGACCCGCAGTGGGCAGATCCTCCTGTTCCTCGTGCTTGCCGCCGTGACAGTCTTCGCAATGATCCAGCTGAAGCTGGTGGCTATTCCCCTGGTCATCGCGATCATCGTCGCGTCGGCCCTCGCCCCCGTGATGCGCTTGCTGCGCGCCCGAGGTGTATCGGCCTTGGTCGCCACCTGGATCGCCCTGCTCTCGGGGTTCGTCATCTTCGGCGGGCTCGTCGCCCTGGTGGTATTCGCCGTTCGCGGCCAGTGGGACGACCTGGTGTCCTCCGCCTCCGACGGTGTCGACCGGTTGTGGCAGTTTGTCGCCGACCTGCCGTTCGACATCGACCAGTCACAAATCGACGACGCCCGCCAGAGCGCCGTCGACTTTCTCACCAGCAGCCAGTTCGGTTCTGGCGCCCTCGCCGGAGCGACTGTGGCCGGAGAGATCGCGACCAGCCTCGTGCTGTTCATCGTGATCCTGTTCTTCTTCCTCAAGGACGGCGACCGCATCTGGGCGTTCTTCCTGTCGCCCTTCCAGGGTCACGTGCTCGAGCGTGGCCAGCGCATCGGCCGCGTCGCGGTCAAGACGCTCGGAGGGTACATCCGCGGCACCGCGACGGTTGCCGCAGTCGACGCCATCGCGATCGGCGTGGGCGTCGCGATCGTCGGCGTGCCGTTGGCCCTGCCGCTCGCGGTGATCGTGTTCCTCTCGGCGTTCATCCCCCTGATCGGTGCAACCATCGCCGGCCTGCTGGCCGCCCTCGTCGCCCTCGTCACGAACGGGCCGGTCGCCGCGCTGGTTGTGATCATCATCGTGATCATCGTGAACCAGCTGGAGGGCAACTTCCTGCAGCCGGTGGTCATGGCCCAGTCGCTCAAGCTTCACCCGCTGGTCGTGTTGCTCGCCCTGACCGCCGGCACCATCCTCGGCGGCATCATCGGCGCCGTCATCTCGGTGCCGATCGCGGCGGTCGCCTGGGCCATCGCGAAGGTGTGGAACAAGCCCGAGGTCGCCGCCGTGGCGGCCGCGCGCCCGATCAGGCGAAACAAGCAACCGAAGGAGCTGCCCGCGGAATAGCGCGGACTAGCGCCGGCCCAGCCGACGCTCGCCGTTCGCCCCGGTGGAATACTCGAGCTGGTAGTGCGCGAAGACTTCCGGCTCCTGCGACGCCTCGAGCTCGCCGTCGGTACCGATGGACGGCGCGTCTTTGATCAGCTTCTTGGAGTAGGTCACCTTGAGGTGTCTCGGCGCCACAACTGCTCCTGCGAGCGGAACGAAGACCAGCTTCTGCCCGCCGAGAATGCCGACCTTGACGGCAGCGAATGCCGGAACGTCGACCGAGGTGTCGAAATAGAGGCTCTCGAGCGAACCGATCTTGCTCTCCTCGTCATCGACGACGGGCAGACCGATCCAGTCACGCAGGTTTTCCGCTTCAAACATGTTGAGACCTCTCTCCGGGCCGACTTTTTACGACCATAGATCAACGGTAGTCGGGGAAGCGCCGCGGGATGCTGACAGAATGCCCGAGAAGAGAGACCTCTGAGACGACGAAAGTCGTGCGGAGACGGCGGGATTCGAACCTTATCTGGATGACTCAAGGCCACGGCATTGTGGGCAAGAAGCGCGCAATTTCAACGATGTTGGGCTCGACGTGATTGACGAGATCACGTCGAGCCCACGCAGGTTGTGGGCAAAATGTGGGAACGGTGCTGCCGCTACATCTTGCGGCCGATTCCGACGATTATGTCAAGTTCGAGATCCGCGCGTTTAGGTCGCTTCCTGAGCGGATGCCCCCTCGGGGCAGCGAATGGGCGTGCCGGCCGTCGAATGTCAGTGGTCCACCACTTGTCCCACAGGCTGTGGGAAATTTCACCGCGGCTAAGCACCCGAAGGTCAGACCCGGATCAGCGGCGGTCCAGCATTGCGGTCTTCATAAGCGATCGATTGTCCGCAGACAATATGGTGATGAACCGAATCATGCCTTCCACTGGTTCGAAGGTGCGCGCTGCGGTTCAACGTCGCCTTTCAAAGGCTATTGCCGGACCAATTGACTGAGCCTAGAATGCCCGCATCAGTTCCGAAGGGGCTTCTACGACGGATGCGCCCTCAACTGAGAGGAGCACTACATGGGCGTGAAGACAGCGGTTGCTGTGGGAGCGGCCGAGGTAGCGGTGGGGCTGGTCTCTGTTCCCGAGGGTGTCAGCAACGAGCGGGCGCTGTTCGCCTCCGATGCCGCTCCGACGGGGTGGATGGGGGCGGACCTGGGTGGGGTGAAACCGGGCGACGTCGACAAGTTCCCGCTGGGGCCGATCATGAACAAAGGGCTTACCCTCCGCTCCGCGCAGCAGCATGGGCACCGCTACATCCCGATGCTGCTCGAGAGGATGGCTCGTGACGAGCTCACCACCGAACACCTCGCCACGCACGTCATGCCATTGGAAGACGGGGCCGAGGGCTACGCGAGGTTCAAGGAGAAGACCGACGGTTGTGTCCGCGCCGTCTTTCAACCGTAGGAACGCTGAACGAAACCAACACCGTAGCCAACCCGTCAAGGCGGGCAGATCAGTGAGGACCGGAAGCACGTATGCCAGCCACCCCTGCAGGAATATCCCCTTCATCGAACATCAAGGAAAGGTAAAGACAATGAGAGCAGTAGTTTATGAGGGCCCGCGAAAGGTCAGCGTCAATGACGTGCCGGACGCGAGAATAGAGCGGCCGACCGACGTCTTGGTGCGAATCACCACGACGAACATCTGCGGCTCGGACCTACACATGTATGAAGGCAGGACCGACTTCGAGACCGGTCGATGGTTCGGGCACGAGAACCTCGGCCAAGTCATCGAGGTCGGCGACGCGGTCGACAAAGTGACAGTGGGCGACTACGTCGTCCTGCCTTTCAACGTGGCCTGCGGTCATTGCAAGAACTGCGAACGCGGCTTGACCAACTACTGTCTCACCGCGCAGCCGAAGGAGGAGTGGGCCGGAGCTGCTTACGGCTTCGCCGACATGGGCCCGTGGGCCGGAGGGCAGGCGGAGCTGCTACGAGTGCCGTGGGGGGACTTCAACTGCCTACGGCTAGGCGCCGACGCTGAGGAGCGGCAGACGGACTATGTGATGCTGGCCGACATCTTCCCGACCGGCTACCACGCCACCGAGCTCGCCGGCGTCAAACCCGGTGACCAGACGGTCATCTACGGCGCGGGGCCCGTCGGCTGCATGGCCGCCTACTCCGCGATCCTCAAGGGGGCGAGCAAGGTGATGGTCGTCGATCGACACCCCGACAGGCTGAAGAAGGCCGAGGAGATCGGAGCGGTCCCCATCGACGACTCCGCCGTCGACCCGGTCGAGGCGATCAACGAGATGACCATGGGACTGGGAGCGGACAACGGCTGCGAGTGCGTGGGCTACCAGGCCCACGATACCGAGGGGCACGAGCACACGAACATGACGCTGAACCGGCTGGTCAAGTCGGTCAGGTTCACCGGTGCCATCGGCGTAGTCGGCGTCTACATCCCGCAGGACCCGGGCGGCCCGGACGAACTCGCGAAGCGCGGCCAGGTCGCCTTCGATTTCGGAGAGTTCTGGTTCCGGGGCCAGACCATGGGCAGCGGACAGTGCCCGGTGAAGAAGTACAACCGGCGGCTGCGCGACCTCATCGCCGGCGGAAAGGCGCAGCCCTCCTGGATCGTCAGCCACGAACTCTCTCTGGACGGAGCACCCGAGGCCTACGAGCACTTCGACAACCGTGACGATGGCTGGACGAAAGTCGTTCTGCACCCGACCGGCGTCTGAGCACGCAACCGCGCTGAGCACGCAACCGCGCTGGGCACGCAACCGCGCTGAACTGAGACGCGACGCCCCCCGAGCTCCATCCGAATCGCCTCGGGGGGCGGAGCGCCCTATCTCGGTGGTCCGCCAGGACGAGAGGACGGATTCGCGCGATGTCGCATCTCGATCGCAAAGCTGTGGGTTCGGCCCTCGTCGGGGTCGTGCTCGCGATGGTCCCCCTGTTTCTCAACGCCGCTGAACTGGCGCCGCTGATCGGCTGGGTCGCGGCGGGCTCGGTCTTCCTGGCTTGGGCATGGGCCAAGGCGTGGAAGGCAGGGCCGGACGAAACTCGGGAGCTTGCGCTGCACGAGGGGCGGTCCCGTCGGCTCGTCGACAGCATCATCATCGGCGCGACGTTCCTCAGCCTCGTCTTCGTCGTCTTCGCACTACTCCGCAGCCAGCAAAAGGACCCGGTCGGAGTTCTCGCGGCGATCCTCGCCACGTTGAGTGTGGTCGTGGCGTGGGCGCTCATCAACACCGTCTACGCCTTCAAATACGCCCGGATGTACTACCACGACGACAACCACCGCTTCCGGTTCGACCAGGAGGAAGACCCGTCGTACAGCGACTTCGCGTACGCGGCCTTCTCCATCGGCATGGCCTACAACGCGAACAACGTCGACGAATCGTCGACCCCTTCGCGGCGGATCGCACTGGGACATGGGTTGCTCGCCTACCTCTTCGGAACGGTCGTGGTCGCGGTCGCGATCAATCTCGTCACGAGCCTCGCCCAGTCCGGTTGACCCACCCGGCACACGCAGCAGCGCCGACGAACGCGCCCGGCATCGCCTGGTGCGTCCGCAGTGAATTGGGTTGGGGGTTTGATTCCCCTGCATGAGCCAAAGGTGCATCAGATACTGACCGGCCGATCGAATAATCACCACGAACCCACTCATCCAGCCACGCGCAAACAGAGACCAGGTGACCGCCGACCGGCTGCGGGAACCGTGTGCCACACCGCCGTCTTGGATGGCACACGGCTAAGCAAGACGGCAATGCATGGAGGGCTCGGCTTGAGGGCATAACGGCGACACGTACCACTGGTCAGCCGCTGTCGCGTCACTTCCCGGTCCCCCTCACAGAGCTCGCGCCGCCGCATCACCATCTCCGTCAACGCGGTCGAAGTGGGCGGACGATCTAGGTCGGCACACCCAAGACTCACAAGCGTCGCACCGTGCCGTTCCCCCGGCTCCTTGAGGCCCAGCTGCAAGAGCGGTACGAGGGTATAGCGAGCGACGACTTGCTCTTCGGCGACGCCAACGGCGACTACCTGCGACGCACCAGAGTCAGTGCCGGCAGCCGCAGCTGGTTCAAGACCGCGCTCGTAGAAGCCGGGCTCAACCCCATGACGCTCCGCGATCTCCGGCACACCGCGGCAAGCCTCGTTATCTCGTCGGGGGCGAATGCAAAAGCGATACAGAGAATGCTCGGGCACGCCTCCGCGGCCATGACGCTCGACACCTGCTCAGACCTCGTCGACGACGACTTGAACGACGTCTCGGCCCGCCTCGATGCCGCTTACGAGAAAGCAGTTGTGGGCAAGTTGTGGGCAAACGACCTGGAGACAGCAAGAAACCCGCCGGATCGCGATGATCCAGCGGGCTTGGAAGTGCGGAGACGGAGGGATTTGAA
>JAODAY010000084.1 GCA_025463665.1 Microbacteriaceae bacterium | reverse complement strand
GGCTCGATCCAGCTCACCTGCCCGCTCTGGCCGATGACCACGAGCGCGAAGGGCACGACAGCGAGAGCGGCGACGGCGGTCCATCCCACCCAGCGCTTGATCGCCGGCACCGCGTCGTGTCTCCGCGCGACGAGCCACCACGCGAGAGTCACGGCGTGGGCGAGCACCACGAGCGAGAGGTAGACGAAGACGACGACGGATGCGGCGACGCTCAGGGCGTAGAGGGCCCATCGCCACCGGGAGGGCGACCGGATGGCGAGCACGAGGAGCACCGTCATGAGGATGGCCAGGGTCGCGGTGAGAGCGTAGGAGCGGCCCTCCGCTCCCGCCCAGAAGGTGCGGGGCAGCAGGCAGAACGCGATGCCGGCGAGCACTCCGAGCCGGGGGCGGTCGAACAGCCTGCCGAGGACGACGACGAGGGCCGCCGCGATCCCGATCGCGACTGCGCTCGGAGCGCGCAGGCTCAGCGGCGAGTACCCGACGAGGTCGAAGACCACGTGCATGATGGCGTAGTACGCGGCGTGCACCGCGTCGACGTTGCCCACCATCGCCCAGAGGTGGTCCCAGTCGCGCGTCGCCGCCGTGATGGTCGCGGCCTCGTCGTACCAGACCGACGGGACCGTGATGCCGACGAGGGAGACGACGAGGCCGAGCACGCCGACGAGCGCCGGGGCCAGGAGCCTGCGCCCGCGCCGCGCGGGTCGGTGCGAGGACGAGGTCGGTCGTTCGAGCAGTGCGGTCATCCCGGCTCCTTCCCCATCCGTCGGTGTCTCTCCATTGTCGCTCTCCGGACATGCGAAGAGGCCCACCTCGCGTGAGCGGGGCGGGCCTCTTCGTGCGTGGTGCTGGAGATTACGCAGCAGCCTTGGCGGTGATCTTCGCGATGCCGACAACGAGCTCGTCGGTCACGGCGTCGGTGCCGAAGGTCGTGTTGAGCAGCTCGGCGGCGTCGGGGCTGACGAGAACGGTGGTGCCCTCGAGAACGGCGTTGCCGTCGGCGTCTTCTTCAAGCGGGTTCAGCGTGGTGCCGTCGAGGGTGAAGATGAAGATGTCCTGGCCGACTTCCTCGCCGTTGGCGGTGACGGTGCCGAACAGCTGCGACGTTCCCGGGTCGATACGGAAGTCGGTGAGCTCGACCACGGTCGAGCCGGCGGTCAGGGAGATGCCGGAGCCGTCGTGGTCGATCTCGCCCTGGACGTAGGGGCGGTAGTCCATCTCGGGGTCGTAGTAGTCCACGTTGCCGCCGGTGATGGGGAACGCGAGAACGCCGTCGGTCAGCGTCGCGCCGCCGAGAACGCCGGGGGTGAGGCCGAGGGTCGTGAGGGCCTCGACGAAGCCTGCGTCGAGCGTGACCTGGGTGTCGACACCGGCGAGCGCCGGGATCGAGGCCAGCGGAGTGGGGTCGGCCTCTTCGCTCATCGAGGAGGTGTCGTCCTCTTCGGCGGCGGCCGTGGAGGTGGAGGAGCATGCAGCGAGTCCACCGACGAGGAGGGTTGCGGTGGCCATGCCTACGGCGAGCTTGTGGAACTTACGCATGATGTACTTCCTTAGTGTGTGGGGTGTGTTGCGGTGTTGCTGAGGATTCGGCGCCCCTCCCGAAACGGATTGGAAACGACTGTTTCCGTTACCCTTCCGTTACCAACTACCGCGCAGGACCCCGTACTCTCGCCCATCTCACCGGATGCCGCAGCTGCGCCCCGAGCCTCGACACCGCCCCGGGTCCCGCTCGTCGCAGCGACATGAGCAGGATGAACACGATGGCGACCACCGCAGCGATGCGGGCAAGGTCGGGCGAGGGTACGAGCAGCCTCTCGGTGAGCGCGAGCGGCACCGCGAGCCACTCCCAGCGCCCGGTCATCGCGATCATCGGCACGAGGAGCAGCGCGTACCAGGGGTAGCGCGGCGTCACGACGAGCAGGGTGACACCGATCATCACGACCTGACCGAGCCACGGGTTCGCCGGGTCCGTCTTCCACCACACCAGCAGCCCGGTGATGGCGACGAGCGTGGCGGCCACGACGAGGGCGGCCGGCCCGGGAAACAACAGCGACACGAGAAGGAACCGGTCGCCGCTCTCGTATCCCTCCTCGGTGAGGTAGCCGGGCAGGTACCCGAGCACGCCCGGCCCGCTCTGCACGACATAGGGAACGTAGAGAAGAGCGAAGGCGATCACGGATGCCACGATCACCCTCCACGGGCGTCGCCCGAGCAGCGCGGGCGCCCCGATCACGGGGATCAGTTTCACCGCGATCGACGCCCCCAGCGCGATGCCGCCGGCGAACCTCCTGCCGTTCGCGACCAGCAGGGTCGCGCCGAGCAGCAGCAGGGCACCGAGCAGGTCGACGTGCGAGTTGGTCACCCCCTCCGTCGCGGCGAGGGGACTCCACCCCCACAGGGCGGCCCACCGGGGGTCGAGGCCGCGGGAGCGCAGGGCGCCGAGCAGCAGCAGTGTGATGCCGAGGCTCATGACGAGCCCGGCGACCTGCATCGGCCCGTACTGCGCCTGCGGGCCGGTGATCGCCCGCAGGCCGGCGAAGAACAGCTCGCTCGACGGCGGGTAGATGGTGGGGACCGTCGCGCGGTTGATCGCGGTGCACAGCGTCTCACCGGTGCCCGGCTGCTTCACCTTCATGATGCGTTCGCCTTGGCACGTGGCATCCGCGTCGCTGGCGTCGTCGTCGTCGTTGTTCGTATCGATCGTGGCCGGCGGAAACAGCCAGTCCTCGCGCAGGTGATCGAGAGCCGGGTCGGCGGGCACGTAGGCGTAGGGAGAAATGCCGGCGTTCTGCACGATGCCGTCCCAGGCGTAGCGGGCGGAGTCGGTGCTGGTGTTGGGCGGGCCGAGGAGGGCCGCTCCGCCGATCGCGAGGGATCCGGCCACGACGAGCGCCGCGACGGCGCGCCTGGGAACCCGGCGCAGCGCGATGACGGCGAGGGCGAACAACACCCACAGCGCCACGGTGTAGCCCACGAGCGGCGACGTTATCGACTTTTCTTCGTAGAAGGGCAGTGTCGCTACGGAGAGTCCGGTGAGAACCGCCCCCGCGGCGAGGAGTATTGCGGTGAGGGCTGTGCGCACAAACTCCATCCTGTCGGATCGGCGGAGGGTTACGAACACCTCTCAGGGGAAACGCTGGCGCGAACGCGCGCGGGTCGCCGCGAGGAAGGACGAGTCGGATGCTCAGCTTGAGAGTGCACAGCGCGCTGAACGGGGCCAGGCGCGCTCTCGCCGCGCCGTCCCGCAACGCGCGCACGGCGGTCGTGCTGGGGCGCCTGCTCGGCGCCGCCTTTCTCATCTGCTTCGCGACCGGAATCTACAGCCACTACCTGCAGGAGCCGCTGCCGTGGATGCGGTTCCCCACCCGGCCGACCTTTCTCTACCAGCTCACGCAGGGCATCCATATCACCGCGGGTATCGCGTGCTTTCCGCTGATCTTCGGCAAGCTCTACGCGATCTTCCCGCTGCTGTTCCAGTCGCCGCCCGTGCGGTCGTTCCCGCACTTGCTCGAGCGCGCGTCGATCGCATTGTTCGTCTCCGCCTCGCTCGTGCAGATCGCGACCGGACTACTCAACACCTACCAGTGGTACGCGCTGTTCCCGTTCCCGTTTCGCCAGACGCACTACGCGCTGTCGTACGTCATCATCGGCTCGCTCGCGATCCACATCGCGCTGAAGCTGCCCGTGATCGCCGAGCACTGGAGGAAGCCGCGCTCGGCGTCGGCCGGCCCCGCTCTGGCTGGCCCCGCGCCGGCTCCCGGCAGAGGGGCAAGCAAACGCGCCGGCGAGGCTCCCGACGGAGCCGAAGTTTGCCCCGCCGCACCTCCCGCCGCACCTCCCGCCGCGCTTACCGAGGCGGGCGCCCCCGCCGCCGCACCCGCCCCCGCAACCCCCGGGGCGACCGGCCGGGTGCTCGCGTGGATCGACTCGACACCGCCGTCCCCATCGCCGACGGCGAGTCGCCGCGGCTTCTTCACCATCATCGGCATCGCGACCGCGGCCGTCGTGGGTCTCACCGCCGGGCAGTCGTTCCGGGTGCTCGACGGCGTCAACCTCTTCGGCGCTCGCAAGAAGGGCACCGGCACGAACGGGCTCCCCGTCAACCGCACAGCACGGGCCGCGAAGGTACTCGACACGGCGACCGCGCCGGACTGGACGCTCACCGTGACGAGCGCCGCGGCATCCGCCGTGTTCACGAGACAACAGCTCGAAGACCTGCCGCAGTTCGAGGTGCGACTGCCGATCGCCTGCGTCGAGGGCTGGAGCCAGACCGCCATCTGGAGCGGTCCGCGGCTGCGCGACCTCGTCGACGCGGTCGGGGCCGACCCGCGCGCCAGCATGCGGGCGACCAGCCTCGAGCAGGACTCCAGCTACGCCGTCACCACCATGGGGCCGGAATACGTGCGCGACGAGCTCACCCTCGTGGCGCTGCGGCTCGAGGGCGAGACGCTCGACATCGACCACGGCTATCCCGCCCGCCTCATCGCGCCCGGTCGCCCCGGAGTGATGCAAACCAAATGGCTCAGCACGCTGGAGATGATGTGATGACCGTGACCCGCCGCTGGCAGACCGCCCTCGTCCTGATCGGCCTCGCCCTCCTCGTGATCGGCGGCCTCGTGCTGCTCGACGACGTCAATCCGAAGCGCTACCTCGGGCTCGGCCTGTGGTTCGCCGGCGCCCTCGTCATCCACGACGGCCTCATCGCACCGCTCGTGTTCGGCGTCGACCTGATGATGCGCCGCGTCGGCCGGCGGGTGCCGCTCGCCGTGCTGCTCATCGTGCAGGGCGCCATCGTGGTGGGCGCGATCGTGGCGCTCCTCGTGTTCCCCGAGATCGCCAAGAAGAACATCGGCACGGCGAACCCGACGCTGCTTCCGCTCGACTACACGGGCAACCTCGTCGGGTTCTACGTGGTGCTCGCGGTGCTGACCGCCGCCGCGGTCGCCGGCTACTGCTGGTGGGCGGCGAGGCGGCAGAAGTTGCGCTCGCCGAGTTCCCAGGCCTGACGCACGTCGAGTCCGAGCTCCGGGGCGAGAGCGGTCAGGCGGGTGAGCCCGACCTCGGCCCAAGGAAAGCTTGCGCTGCGGGCGCCGCTCGAATCGACGAGGGTTCCCGTGTAGGTGACGTCGCGGTTGCGGTCGGCGCTCAGTTCGACGACGATCTCGCCGCCGTGCGTGAGCAGCTCGGTGCAGCGCGCGAGCAGCACCCGCACGTCGCCGCCGATGCCGACGTTGCCGTCGACGAGCAGCACGGTCTGCCACTCGCCCTCGCGGGGGAGCGGTTCGAACACCGACCGCTCCAGAACGGGAAGGCCTGCGTTCTCCGCAATCTCGATCGCGGTCGGCGACACGTCGACGCCGAGCACCTCCATGCCGAGATCCAGCGCGGCGCGCACCATGCGGCCGGGGCCGCACCCGACGTCGAGGGTCGGGCCGGTGACGGCACACAGCAGCGACAGGTCGATGAGGTCCGCGTCTGCGTTCCAGCGCGCGACATCCATCGTCGTCTTCAGCGTCTCCTGGTCGCTCGGCACGAGCTGCACGGTGTCGCCGCGCCGCAGCGCCCGGGCATACGGTTCTGCACCGCCGGCGCCGAAGGTGGCTGTGGTCGTCATATTCGCGGTCATGCGGATGCCTCGGCCTCGAAGCGTGCGAGCGTGGCGGCGAAGCTGCCGTGCGGGGCGAGCGCGGCGACCTCCCGCGCGTTGTCGATCGTGTCGACATCGGTGAGTTCGCGCAGCATGCCCACGGAGAGGCCGGCGGACCGCAGCCGGTCGAGCTGGATGCGGCCGGTGTCGTCCCGGGACATCGGAACATCGCGGATGAGGTCGCCGCGGGGCTCCGCCATGCCGAGCGCCCAGAAGCCGCCGTCGGATGCGGGGCCGAAAAAGGCGTCGACGTGGCTCGGCCAGCCGGTGAAAGCGGGCGCGAGGTCGTCGGCTGTGAGTTGCGGGGTGTCCATGCCGATGAGCAGGGTGGGGCCCGCGCACTCGTCGAAGATGGCGCCGAGTCGGGCATCGAGCGTGCCGGTCGTTTGAGGGATCACGTCATAGGATTCGGAACCGGGCGGCAATCGGATTCCATCGAAGAGCAGAATTCTCCGGGTCGCCGGCAGCGGCGCGATCGCGGCCAGCGTGTCGCTGATCGCGGCGGCGGCCAGTTCGGCCGCCTGCTCAAGGCTGAGCGGCGGGTGCAGTCGCGTCTTCACCCTGCCAGGGATCGTCTCCTTGGCGATGAGGATGATCGTCGTCACGCCTTTGTCACACGCTCGTCGCGGAGCAGCCGCGACATGTCGTTCACCGCGGTGATCGTGCCGCGAACCGTGCCGGTGACCTTGGACCGTCCGACGCGGGGAGCGTAGGGAGTGTCGATCTCGGCGATCCTCCAGCCGGCGGCGTGGCCGCGCAGCACGAGTTCGAGCGGGTAGCCGCTGCGGCGGTCGGCGATGCCCAGGTCGATCATCGCCTGGCGGTGGGTCGCGCGCATCGGGCCGAGGTCGGTGAGGTCGAGCCCGGTGGCGCGGCGCATGAGCAGGGCGAGGGCGCGGTTGGCGATGCGCGCGTGCAGTGGCCACGCGGTTCGGCTGGTCGGGCGTCGGCGGCCGAGCGCGAGGTCGAGTTCGCCGGCCATGACCGGGTCGACGACCCGCGGCAGGTCGCTCGGGTCCATCGAGGCGTCGGCGTCGCAGAACGCCACGATCGGTGCGGTTGCGGCGAGCAGTCCGGCGTGCGCGGCGGCGCCGAACCCACGGCGCGGTTCCGTCACGACCGTCGCGCCGTGCGCGCGGGCGACAGCGGCGGAGTCGTCGGTCGAGCCGTTGTCGACGACGATAGCGCGGTAGCCGTCAGGCAGCCGACCGAGAACCCACGGCAGGGCCTTCTCCTCGTTGAGGCACGGAAAGACCACGTCGACGAGGGGGTGCGGAAGGGTCACTCCCTACACAATACTGCCGCGGGCTTTCATTCCCTGACGCGCACCGCGGCACGCAGCGGAGCGGTGGCGAACTCCCGCATGCCGTCCTCGAACGTGTGGGCGGGCGCCCAGCCGAGCTCGCGTCTCAGTCGCTCCGACGAGGCCGTGATGTGCCGCACGTCGCCGAGACGGTACTCGCCCGTGACGATCGGGGCGCCTCCACCCGAGTGCTCACTCAGTTGCGCGGCGAGCTCGCCGATCGTGTGCACGACTCCGCTGCCGACGTTGAAGGCCCGCACCGTGCCGTCGACGGCGGTCGCGGTGAAGTCGATGGCGGCGAGATTCGCGGATGCCACGTCGCCGACGTGCACGAAGTCCCGCCGTTGAGCGCCGTCCTCGAACACGCGCGGCGTCTCGCCGCGCTCGAGCGCCGACCGGAACAGCGACGCCACGCCCGCGTACGGCGTGTTCTGCGGCATGCCCGGCCCGTAGACGTTGTGGTAGCGGAGGGCGACGACGACTCCGCCGGTGGAACGCGCCCACGCGGTGGCGAGGTGCTCCTGGGTGAGCTTGGTGATCGCGTAGACGTTGCGCGGGTCGAGCGGGGCGTCCTCGTCGATGAGGGCGGGCTCGAGCGGGCCGCCGTTTTCGTCGCGCGGATCGAACCGGCCCGCGTCGAGATCGGCGACCGACCGCGGCGCCGGACGTGTCGGACCGTTCGCGCCGAGGTAGGCGCCCTCACCGTAGACGACCATCGAGCTCGCGACCACAACCCGGCGAATGCCCGCGGTCGCCATTTCTGCGAGCAGCACGGCGGTGCCGAGCTCGTTGGACGACACGTAGTCCGGTGCATCCGCGAAATCGACGCCGAGTCCGACCTTCGCCGCCTGGTGGCAGACGACGTCGACGCCCTCGAGCGCGGATGCCACGACCGCCGCGTCGCGCACGTCGCCGTGCACGAATTCAACACCGGGCGGCGGAGCCGGGGTGTCGCCGTGCACGTCGCCGCGCAGCGAGTCGAGCACCCGCACACTGTCGCCCCGCTCGAGGGCCGCGGTCACGATCGCGCCGCCGATGAACCCGGCACCGCCGGTGACGAGCAGCCTCACGAGCGGGCCGCGCTCGGGGCGGTGGAAGCGTCGACGACGTCCGCGTCGGCCTCCGGCACAGCGCGTACCGGCACAGCGCGTACTGGCACAGCGGGCGCCGGCACAGCGGGTAGCGGCGCCGGGAAAGGCGCCACGGGCGCCGCCGCTACGACCGCGTCGTCCGGGAGCACCGGACGCGCGAGCACCGCCGCGACCTCGGCCGCGGCGATGAGCTCGCGACCGGCGTAGTCGGCAGGCAACGCGCCGATGATCGTCTCGATCGCCGCGACGATGCGCGGCTGGGCCGCCGCGAGGCGCTCGAATACGAGGGTGGCGCTCAGTTCGTCCTCGTTCGCCTCGGCGACGGCCGCGTCGCTGTCGGTGACGAATGACAAGTTGACGGTGCCGATGCCGAGCTCCGCGGCAAGGGGAACCTCCGGGTACAGCGTCATGTTGACGAGGTGCCCGCCGGCGGCGCGGTACCACTGGGACTCCGCACGGGTCGAGAATCGCGGGCCCTGGATGACGACGATCGTGCCGCCGTCGACGACGCTCTCGCCCGCGTCGCCGAGCGCCCCGGCGGCAACCCCGCGCAGGGTCGGGCAGAACGGGTCAGCGGCGGGGAGGTGCTGCACCGAGCCGCGGTCGAAGAACGTGTCTGCGCGGCCCGACGTGCGATCGATGAACTGGTCGACAAGCACGAGCGAGCCGGGCGGGTACTCGGGGCTCAGGCCGCCGACGGCCGCACTCGAGACGATCGCGGTGACCCCGAGCGAGGCGAGAGCCCAGACGTTGGCGCGGTAGTTGATCAGGTGCGGCACGACCGAGTGGTCGGAGCCGTGCCGGGTGAGGAAGGCGACGTCGCGGTCCGCGAGGCGGCCGATCGTGACATCCGTCGCGCCGTATGGCGTCGCGACCGTGACGACGCGCGAGGCGGCGGGATCGAACAGCTGGTAGAGACCTGAACCGCCGATGACGGCGACGGATGCGGTGGCAGTGGGCATTCGCCCATTCTGTCAGCCGCCGCACCCGCGCCGTCGTTCATCGCTCGCGCTCAGCGTGCGTGCAGGGTCACCGAACCCCCTGGATGTGACCGGGTCGGAACCCGCGAGCGCGGCGCGGAACGCGGCATCCGTGTCGCCGGTGACCGCGCCCTCGCGCGCCCAGAGCGGGAGGCTGTCGAACCCGTGCACCCCGCGGCGCCACTGCGGACCGGTGGCCGTCTCGGCGCTGGGCACCTCCACCGCGCTGCGCACCTCCACTGCGGTGCGCAGGTCGGCGGCGCCGCGGCGCAGCGTCCCGCTCGTGAGCGGCTCGCAGCGCACGCCGCCGCGACCGCGCAGCGCCTTGTGTGCGCCCGGCGCGAGCGTCACGTTCATCCACGCGCACGGCGACGCCGGCCGGTGGCCCTGAAACACCACCGGTCCGTCACCGGTGTCGAGGCTGAAGACGACGCCGCGCAGTTCGTCCGCGGCTACGCCGCGCAGCATGATGTTGCGTCGCGGCGCCTCGAGCGGCAGCGTCTCGAGCAGCCCGAGCTCGCGCTCGACGGCGTCGAGCGACTCCGCAGCCATCACCGTCACCGAGGCCTGCCTGTGTGCACGTTGGCCGAAGAAGCGGTCACCCAGGATGCCGAGCCCGGCTCGCACCTCGACCCTGTCGTGCAGTTCGATTCCGCGGGATTCGGCCGGGCCATCCGCCGGTCTGCCCTCATAGCGGTGCGTCGCCGAGGCAAGCAGCAAGACGATCTCGACCCGTCGCGAAAATGGCAGATCGAACATGGGGGAATGGTAGTCGCTTAGCACACGATAAACTGGGTCGAATGGCCCATCTTCTCGGAGCAGAATCCCTCCATCTCGAATACCCGACCCGCGTCATTTTCGACGATGTAACCATCGGAGTCGACGAGGGCCAGCGAATCGGCGTCGTCGGCCGCAACGGTGACGGCAAGTCCACGCTCATGCGTCTGCTCTCCGGCCGCATCAACCCCGACCAGGGGCGCGTCACGCGCCGCGGCGGCATCACCCTCGGAATGCTCGATCAGGCCGACGACCTCCCCGACGAGATCACCGTCTCCGAGGCCATCGTCGGCGACCGCCCCGAGTACGAATGGGCGGGCGACCCCCGCGTGCGCGACGTCATCGCCGGCCTCGTCGGCGGAATACCGTGGGACGCGACTCTCGGCGCACTCTCGGGTGGTCAGCGCCGCCGCGTCGGCCTCGCCGCGCTGCTCGTGGGCGACTGGGACATCATCTTCCTCGACGAGCCCACCAACCACCTCGACGTCGAGGGCATCTCCTGGCTTGCCGAGCACCTCAAGCGCCGCTGGGCCACGAACGCCGGCGGGCTCATGGTCGTCACTCACGACCGGTGGTTCCTCGACGAGGTCTGCACCGACACGTGGGAGGTTCACGATCGCATCATCGAACCGTTCGAGGGCGGATACGCGGCGTACATCCTGCAACGAGTAGAGCGCGACCGCTCGGCCGCGGCATCCGAATCGAAGCGCCAGAACCTGATGCGCAAGGAGCTCGCCTGGCTCGGCCGCGGCGCCCCGGCCCGCAGCACCAAGCCGAAGTTCCGCATCGACGCGGCCAACGAGCTCATCGCCAACGAGCCGCCGCCCCGCGACAAGGTCTCCCTCGCCTCGATGGCGATGCAGCGTCTCGGTAAAGACGTCGTCGACCTCGAGGGCGTGTCGGTCTCCTACCCGGACTCGACGACGGGCGACGTCAAGAAGGTGCTGACGGATGTCACCTGGCGCATTGCTCCCGGGGAGCGCACCGGCATTCTCGGGGTCAACGGCGCGGGCAAGAGCACGCTGCTCTCGCTCGTCGCGGGCAGCCTCGCACCGACGAGCGGAAAGGTGAAGCGCGGAAAGACCATCAAGGTCGCGACGCTCACCCAGCAGCTCGGCGAGCTCGAGGAGATCTGGGACGACCGCGTCAGCGAGGTGCTCGGCAGGCAGAAGAGCTCGTACGTCGCGGGTGGCAAGGAGATGACGCCGTCGCAGCTGCTCGAGCGGGTGGGCTTCGCGAGCGCGCAGCTCAGCACGAGGGTTCGTGAGCTCTCGGGTGGGCAGAAGCGTCGCCTGCAGCTGCTGCTCATCATTCTCGACGAGCCGAACGTTCTGATTCTCGACGAACCGACCAACGACCTCGACACCGACATGCTCGCCGCCATCGAGGACCTGCTCGACTCCTACCCGGGCACGCTGCTCGTCGTCTCACACGACCGGTACCTGCTCGAGCGCGTGACCGACCAGCAGTACGCGGTGCTCGACGGCGGCATGCGCCACCTGCCCCGTGGCGTCGACGAGTACCTCGAGCTGCGCGCGAAGCAGCAGAAGCGTGACGCGGCACCGGCCTCCTCCTCGAAGGGCCCGGTCAAGACCCCGAAGCTGAGCGGGGCCGAACTGCGCAACTCGCAGAAGGAGTTCGCGGCGGCGGAGCGCAAGCTCGCAAAGATGAACGCTCAGATCGCCGAACTGCACTCGAAGATGGCCGTGTACGACCAGAGCGACTACACGGGGCTCGGCACGATCTCGTCCGAGATCCAGGGGCTCGAGGCACAGATCGCCACGCTCGAGACGCGCTGGCTCGAGCTGGAGGAACTGCTCAACTAGCCCGTCGCGCTCAGCGCGTGGCCGCTTCGCGCCGCGCGCGGGCGACGCCAATGGCTGCGCCCGCGAGCAGCAGCAGTGCCCCGAAAGAAACCGCGCCACCCGCCGAGATTCCGGTGTTGGCCAGCTCGGCCCGCGTCGTCTGCGCCGTCGGCCGTGCCGAGGTCGCCTGCGTCGCGGCGGCCAGGGTCACGGTGATCTCGTCGGAGAACTCCGATTCCACCGCCCCGCCCCCGGGAAACAGCTCGACGAGAGACGCGAACGCGGTGTACGTCGCGGGGCGAACGTCGGTGAAACCGACTGCCCAGTTGCCCGCCGCGCTTACCGTGACCTCCCCCGACACGCGCGAGTAGAGCTCGAACTGGCCGAGAGGCAGTTCGGGCACGTAGATCGACACAACGAGCTGCCTGCCCGGAACCCCGGTGCCCGAGAACTGCAGCGTCGTGCCACTCTGAGTCGTGCCGGACCTCGGGCTCGTGATCACGGGCGCATCGAACAGGGGAGCCGCGAACACGGTGACGGAGGCGGGAGCGAGCTCGGTGCCATCCGCTCGAGTGCCGGTGAACTCGATGGTCACGGGCACTCTGTGCGCCGACCTGCTGAGGCGGAACTCCAGGCGGAACGTGCCGGCCGCATCGACCGTGAGCTCGGACAGATAATCGCCGCCGACCGGGTCGTTGTAGCGCAGCAGGGAACCGGCCGGGGCGGTTCCCTCGACGACGAGCGCGGTTGCGCCGAGGGTGACGCCGTTCGCGGGGCTCGTGATGAGGATGGCCGCGGGTTGCGCCGGGGCATCCGTTTCGCGCACGGGGAGCGAGAATGTGACGGCCACCGACTCGGTGACGCCGTCGACGAGCTGGGTGACGACCACGCGTTGGAGCGCCGCGGCCGCATCGGTGTAGCCGAGGTCGGTGATGGTCCAGGCGCCCGCTTCGGTCACTGTGCCGCTGTGCTCGCCGTCGTCGCCGACCGGGGTGCCGCCCGGCTCCCGGGTGATCGTGATGACGGCGCCCGGTGCGCCTCGTCCGCTGAATGTGAGGTTGCGGGTGTCGGTCGTCGATCCCTCGGCGGGGCTGAGAACGGTCAGTGGCTCCGCGGCCGACGCCGGTGCGGCCACCACCAGCGTCCCGCCGAGTGCCAGAAGGAGCACGGTCAGGACCGTTGCGAACGCTGAGGGGCGGCGGGATGCGTACACGGCGGAACCTCTTCCTCGACCTGTGATGGTGGTCAGAAAGTAGCAGCAGCCCGCGACCCTGCGACGGGAAGTCGATAACGATTCGGATCTCTTGTGGCCGGCTCCGCCGCGGCGTACGATTTCTCGGCGAAGCGGCGCCATGCGGACATACTGGGCGGGTGACGAACGCTCAGACCCCCGTCGGCGCATTCCGTCCGGCGTTGGGCACGCGGCTCGGACTGAACGTGCGGACGGGCCTCGTTCTCCTCGCGGTCTTCACCGCCGTGCGCGTCGCGCTTGTGCTGCGGGCCAACGTCACGGGCAGCTACCAGGTCACGGGCGTCATCTTCCTCGTCATGGCGGTGCTGCCGCTCGTGCTGCTCACCCGGCAGGGCCGCCGCCGCATCGGCCTCACCCGACCGGCGAGGTGGCGGTGGATGCTGCCCGCCCTCGCCGCGGGAGTCGCATGCGCATTCGCGGTGTTCGGGCTCGCCGTCGCGATGTACGGCCTCGGGGTCGGGAACCCCTTCGTCTACATCTCGAACAGCTACGCAAATGTGCGGCAGCCGCTCTCCGAGACCGACCGCCTGATCTTCTTCGCCGTCTTCGCCGTGATCGGGGTGACGTTCAGCCCGATCGGCGAGGAGCTGTTCTACCGTGGCCTCGTGCACGAGAGCCTCGCCGGCGCATGGGGCAACCGAAGCGCGGCGGTCGTCGAAGCGGGTGCTTTCGCCGCGGCGCACCTCGCGCACTTCGGCATCGTCTACGTCGCGGGGGAGTGGTCGTTGCTGCCGGTGCCCGCGCTGCTCTGGGTTGCGGCGATGTTCGCCAGCGCGCTCGTGTTCTACGCGTTCCGGGTTCAGCCCCCTGCCGGTGCTCAGTCGAAGTCGAGGCTCAGCTTGCGCAGCAGCACCGCGAGCCGCTCCTGGTCGAGTGGCGACAACGCGTCGAGCAGTTCGGCCTCGGCGAGAATGAGCTGGCTGATTGCGCCATCGACACGTTCGCGTCCGAGTTCCGACATGACGACGAGGATGCCGCGGCCGTCGTGCGGGTCGGTGCGCCGTTCGACGAGCCCCCGTTGCACGAGTCGATCGATGCGGTTCGTCATGGTGCCGCTCGACACTAGCGTCTGCTGCAGGAGCGCCTTCGGGCTCAGCTGATAGGGAGACCCGGCGCGACGCAGCGCCGAGAGCACGTCGAACTCCCACGACTCCAGATCGGACGACGTGAACGCGGTGCGCCTGGCCCGGTCAAGATGGCGCGCGAGCCTGCCGACGCGGCTGAGAACCTGCAACGGCGTGAAGTCCAGATCGGGGCGTTCGCGCTCCCACGCGCCGACGATTCGGTCGACTTCATCGTTAGTGGGCATGTCTCTATTATCGTGGGGACGTGCGTGCCCCCGGGATCTGACAGAATTGACGAGCGTCGCGGTCGCATTCCGATGCCCCGCCTCGTGATCCGCCTTAGTGTAATGGCAGCACGACAGCCTTT
>JAODAY010000003.1 GCA_025463665.1 Microbacteriaceae bacterium | reverse complement strand
GACATCATTGCCCATTACGTGGAACACCACGACGTGGTCGAGTCCGACGTTGCGGCGGCGCTCGCTGTGGTCGCCCAGGGCGAGACCCCGCTGCTCCTCTCCCCCGACGACCCGCGATTCGCGCGTCGCGAGCGTGAGCGCATGGACCGCGATCAGAACGACAGGTCGAACCGCTCCGAGCGTCCCTTCCGTGATGACCGCCCCGACCGCCCCGAGCGCGCGGAACGTCGCCCGCGCACGGGCGGCAAGGCACTCTCCTCCTACCGCATCGAGGTTGGCAAGCGTCACCGCGTCGAGCCGCGCCAGATCGTCGGCGCCCTCGCCAACGAGGGCGGCCTGAGCAGGGACGACTTCGGGCACATCGACATTCGCCCCGAATTCTCGCTCGTCGAGTTGCCGGCCGACATGCCGAGCGACGTGCTCGAGAAGCTGTCGGGCACCCGCATCAGCGGCAAGCTCATCGAGATCCGCCCCGACACGGGCGCGCCACGACGCGACGCGCGTGGCGAGCGCGGCGACCGCCCCGAGCGCAAGCCGCGCTACTAGGAGCGTCGTTCCGCCCGCATGACAGGCATTGAGAAAGCCCCGGCTCACTGAGCCGGGGCTTTCCGGTTTCACGACCGTGTCGGCCGGATCAGGCGCGCACGTCTTCGGCGAGCAGCGCGTCGATCTGGCTCATGGCCTCGCGGGAGCCCTCCTCCATGCCCATCGCGACCAGCTGTTCGAGCTGCTCGGTGCTCACGAACGTCGTGACGGTCGTCATTCGAGTGCCGCCGTCGACCTCCTGCAGGGTGACGACCCCGTGGGTGGGCTCGATCGCCGTCGACGGGTCGCCGTTCTCGTCGGCGAAACCGTCGTCGAACTCGAAGCGGTTCGGCGGCTCGATCGACGTCGTGACCCAGTAGCCGCGCTCCTTATTTCCTTCCGGGCCTGTCATGTAGTAGTTCGACCGGCCGCCCGGCGTGAAGTCGTGGCGTTCGAAGGTGGCAGGCCAGGTCGGCGGTCCCCACCAGCGCTCCAGCTGGCGGGGGTCCTCCCAGATCTGCCACACTCGCTCGACGCTCGCGTCGAACTCGGCCACGAATGTGAGAGTCAGGGCATCGCGATTGGTTTCGGAACTGACAAAGGTCATGATTTGTCTCCTCGTTCTGGATTCTCGGACAGGATCTCCCTGATGCTTTCCGCTCGGAAGCGCCAGAGTTCTTCGTATTGCTGAAGCAACTGGGTTGCCCGGTGCACCGTGTCGACGTTTCCATGCACGATTTGCTCCCTTCCCCGGCGCTCCTTGACGATCAACGACGCCCGCTCGAGAACCATTACGTGCTTCTGCACCGCCGCGAAACTCATGGCGTAGTTCTCGGCGAGAGTCGAGACCGACTGCTCGCGTTGGACGACGCGAGCCACGATGTCCCGCCGCGTGGCATCCGCCAGCGCGTGGAATATGCGGTCCGTCTTGTCTTCCTGCAGATCATGTACAACCATTTGGTTGCAGGTTATTCCGACGGATGCCACGGCGCAAGCCCCACCGCACAGATGACAGACGCCCGCAACGGCCGAGGTGCTAATTTTGGGCCCACCGACGACCACCTCAGGAGCGACTCATGTTCGACATGTTCGAAGAACTCTCCGCGATTCACCGCACCGTCGCCCTCGACGCCGAAAACGGCACCGTCTCGATAACGCTCGTGCGCACCTTCGCCGCCGACGTCGAGGAGGTGTGGCACGCGCTCACCGGCCACAAGCGCCTGGCGCGCTGGTTCTCGCCAGTCGAGGGCGACTTTGAGGTGGGCGGCTACTTTCACGTCGAGGGCAACGCGAGCGGGGAGATCCGTCGCTGCGACCGGCCGTCGCTGCTGGAGGTCACCTTCGGCTCGCCCGAGAGCGTCGTCGGCGTGGGCCTTGAGGGCAGCGCCGAGCAGACGACCCTCACGCTGAAGCACAGCGTTCCCCTGGCCGTGGCAGGGAGCGGCGCTGGCGCGCTCTTCGTCGGACCGGGCTGGGACGGCACCCTGCTCGCCCTCGGCCGGTACCTCGCGGGCGAATCGGTGGGCCACCCGATCAAGGCCGCCAAGGCGCCCGAGGTCATCGACTTCAACCGCGGATCACTCATCCACTGGACCCAGGTCGTCGAGTCGTCGGGCACCGCCACGGCGGAGCAGATCGGCGGTGCGCGGGAGGCCGCGATCGCCCAGTACACGACCGGGCCCTTGTAGGGCGGCGCGCCCCGACCGGCAGATTGACGCTGCCTTCCCGACCGCGATGGCGTATCACTCCCAGTGGTACTCCTCGTTACGCCCCCGATCAAGCGGGATCGGCGCGCTTGACGCGCATCACGCAGCGGAGCAGCGTGGATCAGGACGGAAAGGACCGGAACGATGGTCCGGCACGGAAGTATTCGACACAGATTCCTCCGACTGGGTGTCACCACGTTGGCCGTGGCTTCCATGGCCACGTCGTGCTGGAACGACGGCGGTTATCCGGCCCCTTCTCCCTCCGACAGCCCGACGTCTTCCGGCAGCCCGACGCAGACACCGTCTCCGACGCCCTCCCCGACGCCGTCGGCTCCACTCATCAGCATCCTGAGTCCGGAGGAGGACACGACGGTGAGGTCGCCCATCGAACTGGCCGGCACCGCGAACACCTTCGAGGCGCAACTCCTCGTCGATGCGGTGGACGAGGCGGGCGACTTCCTCTGCATCCGCACGGTCACGGCGACCTCGGGCAGCGGCACGGAGGGAACCTGGGCTGCCACACTCGGCGTCGTGCCCGAGTCGGACTCGGACCTCGCCATCACCCTGAGGGCCTACGAACGGAGCGCGAAGGACGGATCGATCATCAACCTGGTCGAACGCCCCGTGACGCTGTCGGCCGAACATCCCACGATATTTCTCACCAGTCCCGTCTGCGGTGACACCGTCGCACCCGGGGGCGCCTTGGCCGTGCAAGGCAGGGCGACGGTGTTCGAGGCGGCGCTGACCGTGGAATTGCGCAACGCGGCCGGCACCGTCGTATTCTCGCGCAACCTGCTGACCCAAGAGGGCGGTGTGGAATCGGGCTTCGGGGAGATCGTCACGCTGCCCGCCGACCTGCCGACCGGACTGTACGACCTCGTCGCTTACAACACGTCTGCCAAGGACGGCAGCATCCAGAACGAGTTTCCGGTTCAGGTGAACGTGCAGGGCTAACCCTTCGCCGCCGCCTTCGCCGCCTTCTTGAACTCGCGCACCCTGGTGAGCGAGGCGGGGTCGATGATGTCGGCGACCGAGCGATGGGAGCCCTCGAGGCCGTAGTCGCCCGCCGACGCCCGCCATCCGTCAGCGGTGAGTCCGCACTGCTTGCCCAGCAGCGCGAGGAAGATCTTCGCCTTCTGCTCGCCGAACCCGGGGAGGGCCTTGAGCCGCTTCAGGATCTCGGCGCCGTCGGGGTCGCCGTCGTTCCAGATAGCGGATGCCTCGCCGCCCCAGTTGTCCACGACCGCGCCGCACATCGCCTGCACTCGGCCAGCCATCGAACCCGGGTAGCGGTGGATCGACGGGGTGATGCGGAAGACGGCCTCGAGCTCGCCAGGGTCGTAGGCGGCGATCGCCTCCGGGTCGAGGGTGCCGATGCGGTCGAGCAGCTTCGCGGGGCCGGCGAACGCGGTTTCCATCGGCACCTGCTGATCGAGAAGCATGCCGATGAGCAGGGCGAGCGGGTTCTTCGAGAGCAGCGCGTCGGCTTCCGCATCGTCGGTGATGTGCAGGGTGGGGGTCATGCTCCGATCGTAATTCACGGGCCAGGCGCCACGTCTTGTTGCGCGGCCAGGCCGCCGTCCTCGTTCGCA
>JAODAY010000392.1 GCA_025463665.1 Microbacteriaceae bacterium | reverse complement strand
CCTTGGCGGTGTCAGGAATGACGAGCCCGGAGGCTGTCGTCGTTTCTGCCTCGACCTGCTTGATCACGATGCGATCCTCGAGCGGCTTGATGGAGACCGACACAGTTGACCTCTTCTTTCTAAACTCACGAAAAACTTAGGTTGGCACTCTCGTGCGAGAGTGCCAGACCAACTATACGTCGTGTTCTGGCACTCGATCAATCCGAGTGCCAGCAGCCGTGGCATCCGCCGGCCCGCTCGGGCGGGAGAATGGGGGGATGGAGGCCACCGAACTACGCGAGCTGCTGTCCCTCGAAGGCCTTCGCCTGCTGGACGGCCTGCCGCCCTTCGACCCGAGCGCCGATGTCGTGCGCACCGTTGCGGGGTTGCGCAAGGCCGGCCACTCCCCCGCGCTGGTTGCGGCGGTGCTCACCCAGTCCAGGCTGCGCGCGAAGGCGGTGACGAAGTTCGGGCCGTTCGCCGAGCGCATGCTCTTCACCGAAGCGGGCCTCGAGCAGGCGACGAGGATCGCGGTCGCCGCCAACCACGCCGGACGGTTTCGGGCCGCCGGGCTGACCCGCATCGCCGACCTCGGCTGCGGCATCGGTGCCGATGCCCTCGCGATCGCCGCTCTCGAGCTCGAGGTGACCGGCGTCGAGCGCGACGAGGTGACCGCCGCGGTCGCGACCTACAACCTCATGCCGTGGACGGGTGCCTCTGTCGAGCACGCGGATGCCACGGCCTTCGATCTCGCCGGTTACGACGGTGTCTACCTCGACCCGGCCCGCCGCGACGGTGTGCGCAGGCTCAAGGATCCGGGCGACTGGTCGCCGTCTCTCGACTTCGCCTTCGGGCTCGGCACACGGGTGCCCGCGGGCGTCAAGCTCGGGCCGGGCATCGACCGCGACCTCATTCCCGCGGGCGTCGAGGCGCAGTGGATTTCGGTCGACCGGGACGTCGTCGAACTCGGCGTCTGGTTCGGCCCACTCGCCCGCCCGGGCGTCGGCAGGAGCGCGCTCGTGATCGGCGACCACGGCACGGCGGAGCTCACGGCGCCCGCCGACAGTGTCGATGTCGAAGTCGGCCCGCTCGGCGAGTACCTCTACGAACCCGATGGCGCCGTTATCCGGGCGCGGCTCATCGGCGACCTCGCCCGCCGGCTCGATGCCCGACTGCTCAGCGAGCAAATCGCCTACCTGTCGACGGATACCGCCATCTCGACGCCCTTCGCCGTGTGCTTCCGCATCACCGAGACGCTGCCACTCGACGAGCGGGCGATCAAGAAGCGGCTCGCCACACTCGGAATCGGCACGCTCGAGATCAAGAAGCGCGGCGTGGACATCGACCCCGCCGCATTCCGGGCGAAGCTGTCACTCAAGGGAAAGAACACCGCCACCCTGTTCCTCACGCGCGTGGCGGGGAAGAGGGTGGCGTTGCTCGCGGAGCGGGTGCCTAGCTGACGTCGCCGAAGGTTCCGGTGTCGCCCATCTGCGAGAAACCGGACACGATGAGGGCGACGAGGATTACGGCCTGAATGAGGCCGATCGCGACACCGACGTAGCCGGTGATGATGCCGGTCAGCCAGAACGGTCGGGCGTACGGCTGCTTGCGCTGGCCCATGTGACCGAGCACGACCGCCGCGACGGCGGGCAGCAGGCCCATCCAGAAGACGGCGATGACGACACCCGCGATACCGCAGATCATCGAGGCGACGCTGATCCCGCGCGGCGGTCCCGCGACCGCGGGGGTGTAGGGGTAGGGCTGCGCCGCCTGGATTGCGTCGCCGTAGGTGGGCGGCGGCGGGAACGCGCCGGGGGCGGAGGCGGCGGGGGCGCCGGATGGCTGTGCCGGATAGGGCGGTGCGGGATAGGCGGCAGCGCCGGGATATGCGGGCGGAGCGCCGTACCCAGGCGTCGCGGCATCCGTCGTCGGAGGCGCCACGGGAACGGCGAAAGGATCCGAAGCAGTGGGCGCGGGGGGAGCGTATGGGCTCGCCTCGGGCGCGGTGTCGCCCGATTGCGTCGGCGTGGCGGGCGGCACGGCGCCTACGGGCTGGTCATCGGCATTGGTCATGCGAGCTCCTCACGAGTTGGGAGAAGTCTAGCGGCGCGAGTATGTCTCATCTGAAGTCGTACATGGGAACGTTGCTGGAGAGCGCGAACAGCGCGACGATGAGGAAGATGAGCACGAGCAGGTTGATGGCGATGCCGATGTACCCCGTGATGAGCCCGGTGATCCAGAATCCCTTCGCCGACGGCTCCCGGCGCTGCCCGAGATGACCGAGAACGACCGCACCGATCGAGAACAGGAGCCCGAAGCCGACGAAGCCGGCCGCGACACCGAGGATGCCGAGCACGAGCGAGATGATCGACAGGGTCGGGGTCGGCGACGAGGGGGTCGGGGAATAGGGGGAAGAACCGTAGCCCGGCTGCGTGTATGCGGTCGACGACGGGTCGGGCTGGGGCACCGGCCGCGCGGGATCCGGAGGTAGCTGATCCGACATGATGTGACCTTTCGCTGAAGAAAACCGAATGCAGCCCAGTTTTCCCTTTCGCGGAGAGCGAGTCAATCAGGCCTGGATGATCGTGGCAGGGAGAGTAGAGTCTGCGCCGAAGTCGAGGGTCGACGGCTCGTGGCCCGCGATGATGAGCTGGGCGCCGAGTGCCGCGATCATTGCGCCGTTGTCGGTGCACAGCGACAGCGGTGGGATGCGCAGTTCGATGCCCGCCTCCGCGCAGCGTTCCGCGGCGAGTTCGCGCACCCGCGCGTTCGCGACGACGCCGCCCCCGAGCAGCAGGCGGGGAATGCTGTGATCGGTGCAGGCCGCGACCGCCTTGGTGAGCAGGGTGTCTGCGACCGACTCGCGGAAGCTGGCCGCGACATCCGCCATCGGCACTTGGGCGCCGGAGTCGCGGGTCTGCTCGACCCACCGGGCGACCGCCGTCTTGAGCCCCGAGAAAGAGAAGTCGTAGCGGTGTTTGTCCATGTCCTTCTGCTGGCTGAGTCCGCGCGGAAACCGGATCGCCCTGGGGTCTCCGCCCACGGCGACCCGGTCGATCTCGGGTCCGCCCGGGTAGGGCAGGCCGAGCAGTCGGGCGACCTTGTCGAAGGCCTCACCCGCGGCGTCGTCGATCGTCGAGCCGAGCGGCTCGACGCCACGGGTGACGTCCTCCACCCGGAGCAGGCTGGAGTGGCCACCGCTGACCAGCATCGCCAGGCAGGGCTCGGGCAGCGGGCCGTGCTCGAGCTGGTCGACCGCCACGTGCGAGGCCAGGTGGTTGACGCCGTAGATCGGCTTGCCGAGCCCGATCGCCAGCGCCTTCGCCGCGGCGACACCGACCAGCAGCGCCCCGGCCAGCCCCGGCCCGTTGGTGACCGCGATCGCGTCCACGTCGTGCAGCCGGATCCCCGCGGTCTCGCAGGCGCGCTCGATGGTCGGGACCATCGCCTCCAGGTGCGCGCGGCTGGCGACCTCCGGGACCACCCCGCCGAAGCGGGCGTGCTCGTCGACGCTGCTCGCCACCGCGTCGGCGAGCAGGGTGTTGCCGCGCACGATCCCCACCCCGGTCTCGTCGCAGGAGGTCTCGATGCCGAGCACCAGCGGCCCGTCCTTCTCTGAGCCGGTCATGCCCTGCCTCCACACCCGGTGAACAGCGG
>JAODAY010000358.1 GCA_025463665.1 Microbacteriaceae bacterium | reverse complement strand
GCTCGGCCGTGCAACCCGTCGCTCGTGTGGGTGGCCCCTCGTAGACTTGCCGGGTGGCAGAGAACGAGACCCCCAGCGCCCTTGAGGCCGCGAAGTCCGAGGTAGAGCAGCTCACGACGCGCATTCTCGAATTGCGCGACGCCTACTACGACCGTGACACGACGATCGTCTCCGACGAAGAGTACGACGCCCTCGTGCGTCGCCTCGCAGAACTCGAACGCCTCTTCCCGGAGCTGCTGAGCCAGGACAGCCCGACGCAGACGGTCGGCGGGCGGGCGGATGCCACGCTGTTCGACCCGGTGACGCACGCCGAGCGCATGCTGAGCCTCGACAACGTCTTCTCGATCGAGGAATTCGAGGCATGGGCGGCCAAGGTGGAACAGAACTCCGGCCGCACTGTCGCCTACCTGTGCGAACTCAAGATCGACGGCCTGGCGATCAACCTGCGCTATGAGAACGGCCAGCTAGTGAGCGCCGCGACCCGCGGCGACGGCCGGGTCGGCGAAGACGTGACCGAGAACGTCGCCCTCATCCCGGTCATCCCACGTCGGCTGCAGGGCACCGGCCACCCATCCATCGTCGAAGTGCGGGGCGAGGTGTACTTTCCGGTCGAATCGTTCACCGAGCTCAACGCCCGTCAGCAGGAGCTGGGCGAGCGGGTCTTCGCGAACCCCAGGAACGCGGCATCCGGCTCGCTTCGTCAGAAGTCCGAGGGCAAGAGCGCCGCCGGCCTCGAGCTCATGCGCGCGCGCCTCGGCCGCTTGCGCATGCTCGTGCACGGCATCGGCGCGTGGTCCCGCGTCGAGGCGAGCGGGCAGCCGATCGAATCGCAGAGCGAGACCTACGCGCTGCTCAAGAGCTGGGGACTCCCCACGAGCCCGTACTACAGGGTGGTCGACTCGGCCGCGGGAGCCACCGAGTTCATCGAGTACTACGGCGCGCACCGCGACAGCGTGTCGCACGAGATCGACGGGATCGTCGTCAAGGTAGACGAGCTCGCGCTGCACGAGGAACTCGGAGCCACGAGCCGCGCCCCGCGCTGGGCGATCGCCTATAAGTACCCGCCGGAGCAGGTGCAGACCAGGCTGCTCGACATCGTCGTGAGTGTCGGTCGCACCGGCCGCGCGACACCGTTCGCGGTGATGGAGCCGGCCCGGGTGGCCGGCTCGGTCGTGCGCCAGGCGACACTGCACAACCAAGACGTCGTGAAGGCCAAGGGCGTGCTCATCGGCGACACCGTGGTGCTGCGTAAGGCCGGCGATGTGATTCCCGAGGTTCTCGGGCCGGTCGTCGAACTGCGCGACGGCTCCGAACGCGAATTCGTGATGCCGACGAACTGCCCCGCGTGCGACACCCCGCTCGCCCCCGCGAAAGAGGGCGACAAAGACCTGCGCTGCCCCAATGCGCGCAGCTGTCCCGCCCAGGTGTGGGGGCGCGTCGAGCACGTCGGCAGCCGCGGCGCCCTCGACATCGAGGCCCTCGGCGAGGTCACGGCCGCGGCCCTGACCCAGCCGCTCGTGCCGGCGACGCCGCCGCTCGAGACCGAGGCGGGACTGTTCGACCTCACGATCCGCGACCTGTTCCCCATCCGCGTGCTCGTGCGCGACGGCGAGACCGGTGAGATCAAGCTCACGGATGCCACACCGGCGGCCGATGGGGTGCCCGGCGAGTCCGTGCCGAAGGAGGTCGCGCCCTTCCGGCGCAAACGCATCCTCACCGGCAAGAAGGCCGACCCGCCGTTCGACCCGGAGTCTCCGGAGTTCACCGGCGACGCGAACTTCGTGCCGTCGAAGACCGCGCTCGAACTGCTCGAGAACCTCGAGCTCGCGAAAACCAAGGAGCTCTGGCGCATCCTGGTCTCGCTGAGCATCCGCCACGTCGGACCGGTCGCGGCACGCGCACTCGCCGGCTACTTCGGTTCGCTCGACGCGATTCGCGCGGCCACCCGCGACGAGCTCGCTGCCGTCGACGGTGTCGGCGGCATCATCGCCGACGCCCTCATCGACTGGTTCCAGGTGGACTGGCACGTGGAAATCATCGAACGCTGGGCCGCCGCGGGTGTGCAGTTTGCAACTCCCGGACACCCGGGACCGGGAGCCGCGACGGCCGCGGGCGGTCCGCTGGCCGGTGTCACCGTCGTCGCGACCGGCAGCCTCGAGGGCTTCACTCGCGAGGGCGCGCTCGAGGCGATCATGGCGGCGGGCGGAAAGGCTGCCTCGAGCGTGTCGAAGAAGACCGACTTCGTCGCGGCGGGGCCGGGCGCCGGGTCGAAGCTCGGCAAGGCCGAGGAGCTGGGCATCCGCATTCTCGACGCCGCGGAGTTTGCTCGGCTGCTCGAGGGCGGTCCGGCCGCCGTCGCTCTCGCGGAGGTTCCGGCGACGGAGTAGCTACGACAACGTGGCTGCACCAGCGTCGCGAGTTTGCTCGGCTCGAGATGGCTCGGCTCAGGAGCGGGCGCCCGGCTCGTAGCTGCCGTAGGTCCACTCGAGGCCCTCGAGGTCGAGCACCCGGGCGCGGCGCGTCCACCACTCGGTGTACTCCGGCGGTATCACCGGCGTCGCACCCGCCGCGATCGCGCGGTCGTAAAGGGTGTCCACGTCATCGACCATGAGGTAGATGCCGTGCGCCGAAGGCTGGTCGACGAGAACGGTGTCGTCGAAGTCGTCGTCGTTGCTCGAAACCATCACGACCGCCTCACCGAGACGGGCCTCCGCGTGCAGCACGCGACCGTCGTCAGCGTCGACACGACGCGTGATCGCGAAGCCGCACGACTCGAGCCAGTCGAGCGACGCCGGTGCGTCGCGATAGCTGACGAAGGCGAACAATCGCGTGTTCATGGGCACAGGATACGACTCGCGTGGTCCGCAGAGAACCCCCTCGGCAGTGGATCCGAATCGTGTGGGTTACCGTCGACCATGCGGTTCATCGATTTCAGCGGCACGTCCACTCCCCAGTTGCGCGTGATCCGGGTCGTCGGCGGGCTCGCGGTGCTGTTGTGGGTCGGCTTCCTCGTGATCTCCGTGGCCCGCGGCCTCGCGACGTGGCAGGCGTTCCTCGGGGTGGTCGTCGTCGGCATGGGCGCCGTCATCGTCGGCGTGCAGGCCGAACTGCGCCGGCGCGCGCGTGGCGACGGAACGGCGCGCCGGTAGCGGCACCCGAAAACCCGCTGGCTCCGGTCGACGCGAGTAGCGTGGTGGGCATGTCACTGGTAATCGCGGACATCAGCGTGTCTCTCGACGGCTACGTCGCCGGCCCCAACGATCGTCTCGGCCACGGGCTGGGCGACGGCGGCGAGCCGATACACAACTGGATCATGGGTGGTGACTGGACGAGCGGAGACGAGCCGTTCGCGTCGACCGGAGTCGACCGGCAGCTCCTCGAGGGGCTGCTCGCCTCCACGGGCGCTGCGATCGTGGGGCGCCGCATGTGGGACGTGGTCGACGGCTGGGGTGACAAACCGCCGTGGAGCCTGCCGGTGTTCGTGCTCACGCATCGCGGACAACCGACCGAGAGCCGCGGGGCGACGACCTACACCTTCGTCACCGACGGGCCGTTGAGCGCCCTGGAGCAGGCCAAGGCGACGGCCGGTGACCGCAACGTGCTCATCGCCGGAGGCGCGAGCGTCGTGCAGCAGTACTTCGCCGAGGGCGTCATCGACGAGCTGCGGCTGCACATCTCACCGGTGCTGCTCGGCGCGGGCCGCCGCTTGTGGGAGAACCTGGGCTCCCCGCTTCCCGGCCTCGAGCAGGTCAAGGTGATCGAGTCACCGCTCGCGACGCACATCAGGTACCGCGTCACGCCGCACGGGCGCACCTTCGACTACGACAGCGCCCCGCACACCGTCGGCGCGTCGCCGCAGGCGCAGACGGATTGGCCGGAGATCGTGCACCACTAGCCGCACATCGCGGGCGATCCAGTGCTCAGTCGACCCAGTGCTCAGTCGACCGACAGCTTCGCGAGCAGGCTGAAACTCAGCGTCACGTCGTCGCCGGTCAGCGTGAGAGTCTCTCCGCTGCGCTCGACGTGGTCCACCCGCTCGAGGGCGGCGAAGTAGCGCGACTCGACGGAGAGCGACGAGCACGCCACCTCGGTGCGCGTGACGGCAGTGAAGCTGAGGCTCGCCGCGGTCAGCGCGTAGTCGCCTGCGTAGGAATTGCACGGAGCCATCCCGGCGACAGTCGATTCGTCGGTCAAGACCAGGGTGACCGGGGTGCCGAGGTTGCGCAGCGACCCCTCCGCGTCCGACCCCTCGGCGAGCACCCACTCGCCCACGACGTCGGGGGCGGGTTCGCTCGCCCCCGGTGTGCCGCCGGAGCCCCGACCACCTCCGCCCTCGCCGCTGTGGCCACCGTCGGCGCAGCCGGTGAGTGCGAGCGACACCAGAGCGAGCAGCGCGATTTTCCGTCCCATGCCTTTATAGACGCACACAACGCACCTATCGTTGGGTTCAACACACGGGGTTCAACACACGATCGGGCGCCGCAGCGTTCGGGTGAGGCGTCCACCATGATCGAGTTCGATGGCGAGGCGACCATCTTCGCCGCGATCGGACTCGCGACGCTCGCCGCGGCCCTCCTGCCCCGCCTCCTCGGACACGTGCCGATCTCTATGCCGATGGTGTTCCTCGCCGCCGGTATCCTGACCTTCGCGCTCGTGCCGGGGCTGCCCGACCCGGACCCGATCGCGAACGAAGCGCTCGCACTGCACCTGACCGAGGTGTGCGTCATCGTCTCGCTCATGGGCGCGGGCCTCGCCCTCAACCGGCGGGTGAACCTGCGCACCTGGTCGACGACCTGGCGGCTGCTCGCCATCACCATGCCCCTGTCGATGCTCGCCGTCGGGCTGCTCGGCGGGACGGCGCTCGGGCTCGGCGCCGCCGGCACGGTTCTGCTCGCCGCGGCCCTCGCCCCCACCGACCCCGTGCTCGCCTCAGAGGTTCAGGTGAGCGAGCCGATTCTGCAATCGGACACCGATGAATCAGACATGGATGTCACGGACGACGAGGCGCGCTTCGCCCTCACCTCGGAGGCGGGACTCAACGACGGCCTCGCCTTCCCGTTCACCTGGGCCGCGATCGCCATCAGCCTCGTCGGCGTCGCTCCGTCGGCGTGGCTGGGGGAGTGGTTCGTGGTCGACGTGCTCTGGCGTCTCACGGTCGGGGTCGGTATCGGCTGCGCGGTGGGTTGGATGCTCGGCAAGCTGTTCTTCTCCGCGCGTGCGGAGAGGCTCGGACTGGCCGAGCGGGCCGAGGGTTTCGTCGCCCTCGCCGCGACGTTCGTCGCCTACGGCGTTGCCGAGCTCGCGGAGGGCTATGGATTCATCGCGGTCTTCGTCTGTGCCTGCACCGTGCGCGCCGCAGAGCGGTCGCACGGCTACCACGGCGTGCTGCACAAGTTTATCGAGCAGGTGGAACGGCTCCTCACGGTCGCCGTGCTCGTGCTGCTCGGCGGGGCTGTAGCCCGCGGCATGTTTGCGGAGATCGGCTGGGCGGAGGTCGGCGTCGCGCTGGCGTTCCTGCTGGTCATCCGCCCCCTCGCCGGCTGGATCGGGCTCACCCCCGGCAAGACCGGAACGCGCGAGCGTCTCGTGATCTCGTTCTTCGGCGTGCGCGGAGTCGGCTCCCTGTTCTACATCGCCTTCGCGTTGCAGACCGGCGACTTCGCGGAGGGGGAGCGACTGTGGGCGATCACCTCGCTCGTCATCGTCGGGTCGATCATCATCCACGGCATCGCTGCGACTCCCGTCATGAACTTCCTCGACACCTCGCGCGAGAAGGAGGCCAGGCGTCGCGGCGGAAGCGGCAGCGCGGATGTCGCGAGCACGCCGGTCTGAGCGGCGATCCGGCCGCCCCGTCGCGCACCCGCGGCCGGACGGAGAGCGCGACCCCAGCGGTTAAGATGGAGCGTCCCCACCCGTCGTCCCGCTCGGAGTCCCATGTCTGAAATCACGACCGACGTCGTCACACACCTCGCGAATCTCGCGCGGATCGCGTTGACGCCCGAAGAGATCGAGACCCTCACGGGTGAACTCGGCGCGATCGTCGACAACGTCGCGAAGGTGAGTGAGGTCGCCACGGCCGACGTGCCGGCGACGAGCCACCCGATCCCGCTCGTCAACGTCTTCCGACCCGACGTCGCCGGACCCACGCTCACCGCGGCGCAGGCTCTCGCCGGTGCCCCGGAGCACGACGGCGCACGATTCAAGGTATCCGCGATCCTCGGGGAGGAGCAGTGATGACGATCATCACGATGACCGCATCCGCGCTGGCCGAGAAGCTCGCCGCGGGCGAAGTCTCGAGCGTCGAGGCCACGCAGGCCCACCTCGACCGCATTGCTGCGGTCGACGGTGACGTTCACGCCTTCCTGCACCTCTCTTCCGCCGCCCTCGACACCGCCGCCGCGGTTGACCGCAGGCGCGCCGCCGGCGAGAAGCTCGGCCCGCTCGCCGGGGTCCCCGTCGCGATCAAGGACGTGCTGTGCACGATCGACATGCCGTCGACCGCCGGCTCGAAGATTCTCGAGGGCTGGGTGCCGCCGTACGACGCGACCGTCGTCGCCAAGCTCCGCGCCGCGAACCTCATCCCGCTCGGCAAGA
>JAODAY010000328.1 GCA_025463665.1 Microbacteriaceae bacterium | reverse complement strand
GGCGCCCGCCTCGACGATCCGGTCGGCGAGCCGCAGGTAGTAGTCCAGCGTGTAGAGCTTCTCGTTCGGGTCGAGCATGTCGCACGTGTAGCAGAGGGCGACCTCCGCGATGGTGGTGCCCGTCTGCAGCACCGACTCGATCGCCGGGCGCATCTGCGACACGTCGTTGAGCGCGTCGAAGATGCGGAAGATGTCGACACCGGTAGCGGCCGCCTCCCGCACGAAGGCGTCGGTGACCTGTGTCGGGTATGGCGTGTAGCCGACCGTGTTGCGGCCGCGCAGCAGCATCTGGATGTTGACGTTGGGCAGCGCCTCCCGCATCGACGCGAGGCGCTCCCACGGGTCTTCGCCCAGGAAGCGCAGGGCGACGTCGTAGGTGGCGCCTCCCCACGCCTCGACCGAGAGCAGCTGTGGGGTGAGCCGGGCGACGTGCGGCATGACCGCGGTGAGGTCGCGCGTGCGCACGCGGGTCGCGAGCAACGACTGGTGCGCGTCACGGAAGGTGGTGTCGGTCACGGCGAGGGCCGTCTGTGCGCGCAGGGCGCTCGCGAAGGCGGCGGGGCCCTGTTCGAGGAGCCGCTGGCGGGAACCGTCGGGCGCGGCAACGTCGAGGTCGACCTCGGGCAACTTGACCTGCGGGCTGATGAGGCCGGCGCCGTCGCCGTTGGGCTGGTTCACGGTGACCTCGGCGAGCCAGGTGAGGATCTTGGTGCCGCGGTCCTTCGACTGGTGCGAGGAGACGAGGTGCGGGCGCTCCTCGATGAAGGCGGTGCTGAGGTCACCGGCGGCGAAGTCCGGGTCGTCGAGCACGGCCTGCAGGAACGGGATGTTGGTCGAGACGCCGCGCAGGCGGAACTCGGCGAGTCCGCGCCTCGCCCGGGTGACTGCCGCGGCGAAGTCGCGCCCACGGCAGGTCATCTTCACGAGCATCGAGTCGAAGTGCGGGGAGATCTGCGCACCGGCCATCACGGTTCCGCCGTCGAGGCGGATGCCGGCGCCGCCGGGCGAGCGGTAGGTGGTGATCTTGCCGGTGTCGGGGCGGAAGCCCGCCGCGGGATCCTCCGTCGTGATACGGCACTGCAGGGCGGCGCCGCGCAGTCGGATGTTCTCCTGCTCGAGCCCGAGCTCGGCGAGCGTCTCCCCATAGGCGATGCGCATCTGCGATGACACGAGGTCGACGTCGGTGACCTCCTCGGTCACGGTGTGCTCGACCTGGATGCGCGGGTTCATCTCGATGAAGAAGTGCTGGCCCTCGCGCTCCCCCGCCGTGTCGAGCAGGAACTCGACGGTTCCGGCGTTGACGTAGTCGATCGACTTCGCGAAGGCGATCGCGTCGCGATACATCGCCTGGCGCACGTTCTCGTCGAGGTTCGGTGCCGGCGCGATCTCGACCACCTTCTGGTGGCGGCGCTGCACCGAGCAGTCGCGTTCGAACAGGTGAACGGTTCCGCCGTGGGCGTCGGCGAGAATCTGCACCTCGATGTGGCGCGGGCGCACGACGGCCTGCTCGAGAAACATCGTCGGGTCGCCGAACGCGCTGTCGGCCTCGCGCATCGCCTCCTCGAGCGCACCCCTGAGTTCTTCCTGAGTATTCACGCGGCGCATTCCGCGTCCGCCACCGCCGGCTACGGCTTTCGCAAAGATCGGGAAGCCGATCTCGGCAGCCTCCGAGAGCAGCAGTTCGATGTCGCGCGACGCGGGCGTGGACTTGAGCACGGGAACCCCCGCGGCGATGGCGTGCTCCTTGGCGGTCACCTTGTTGCCGGCCATCTGGAGCACCCTGGTGGGCGGACCGATGAAGGTGATCCCCGCGGCGGCAGCGGCCTGGGCCAGGTGCGGATTCTCCGACAGGAAGCCGTATCCCGGGTAGATGGCGTCGGCGCCGCATTCGAGGGCGACCCGGATGATCTCGTCGACGTCGAGGTAGGCGCGCACCGGATGCCCCGGCTCGCCGATCTGGTACGCCTCGTCTGCTTTCAGCCGATGTTCGGAGTTGCGATCCTCATAGGGAAAGACCGCGACAGTCTGTGCGCCCAGCTCATAAGCGGCCCGGAAAGCGCGAATTGCGATCTCCCCGCGGTTGGCAACCAGAATTTTCGAAAACATTGAGCCCTTTCGGCACACCGCGGACGTTTAGGTTCCTTAACACTAGTGAAGGTATTGTCGTTACTCGTGCATGTACTTAGCGTGAGCTCCCTCAAGGGGGGCGTGGGAAAGACCACGGTGACGCTCGGGCTCGCCTCCGCCGCCTTCGCCAAGGGGCTCAGAACCCTCGTCGTCGATCTCGATCCCCAGGCCGATGTCTCCACGGGCATGGATATCGATGTCACGGGCCGTCTCAACATCGCGGATGTGCTCGCGTCGCCCAAGGAAAAGGTCGTTCGCGCGGCGATCGCCCCCAGCGGGTGGACGCGCGGCAGGACCGGCACGATCGATGTCCTCATCGGTTCGCCCTCCGCCATCAACTTCGACGGGCCGCACCCGAGCATCCGGGAGATCTGGAAGCTCGAGGAGGCCCTCGCCAACGTCGAGCGGGACTACGACCTCGTGCTCATCGACTGCGCCCCCTCGCTCAATGCGCTCACGCGCACGGCGTGGGCAGCGAGCGACCGCGTGACCGTCGTCACCGAGCCGGGGCTCTTCTCCGTCGCGGCGGCCGACCGGGCGCTCCGCGCCATCGAGGAGATCCGCCGCGGACTCTCGCCCCGGCTGCAGCCCCTCGGCATCATCGTGAATCGCGTGCGCAGCCAGTCGCTGGAGCACCAGTACCGCATCAAGGAACTGCGCGACATGTTCGGTCCCCTCGTGCTCACCCCGCAGCTTCCCGAGCGCACCTCTCTCCAGCAGGCGCAGGGGGCCGCGAAGCCCCTGCACGTCTGGCCCGGCGAGAGCGCGGAAGAGATGGCGCACAACTTCGACCTCCTGCTCGACCGGATTACCCGCACCGCGCGGATTGGCGACTACGCGGAGAAGCGCTAACTGCCCGCACAAGCACAATGGCCCCGATTCGCATGAATCGGGGCCTTGTGCTGGGTGCCGCGCTGCGCGGCTCGATCGGCGGATGCCGGTCGGAATGGTCAGGACGCCTTGCTCACGCGTCGCTTCGCGAGCTCGTCCGACGGGTCGGAGTCCTGCAGCGAGTCGATTTCGATGAGGCTCGTCTCCACTTCGCGCAGCACCTTGCCGACAGCGATGCCGAAGACGCCCTGGCCGCGGCTGACGAGGTCGATGACCTCGTCGTTGCTCGTGCACAGGTAGACGCTCGCGCCGTCGCTCATGAGTGTGGTCTGGGCTAGGTCGTTGATGCCCGACTCGCGCAACTGGTTCACGGCGACGCGGATCTGCTGGAGGGAGATGCCGGTGTCGAGGAGTCTCTTGACGAGTTTGAGTACAAGGATGTCGCGAAAGCCGTACAGGCGCTGCGAGCCGCTGCCGGCCGCGCCGCGTACCGTGGGCACGACGAGTTCGGTGCGGGCCCAGTAGTCCAACTGGCGGTAGCTGATGCCGGCGGCGCGCGCCGCGACTGCCCCGCGATAGCCCGTGGCGTCGTCGTGGTCGGGCAGGCCGTCGGTGAAGAGGAGGCCTAGGTCGTAGCGAGGTCCTTCGCTACGGCTGAGTTCACTCATGGCTTTGTCCTCTAACCTTCATCGTGCAGTTGACGCTTAGTGTTCGTAGAACTCCACGGTACCGATCCTCTGGTCGCTCGTGCCGGACATCCGGCCAAAGTGCTCGGCGTGTCGCACTGCCGATATTCGACGGTACTACGAATCGAGTCGGGTGAGGGCGGAGCGGATGAGACTGCTCCGAACTATTTCCAACTGGCTCGCTATTTCGCGCGCCATCTCGGCGGCCTTCGCGCGACTCGAGGCGTCTTTCCGGCGGGCGATGGGCATGAGGGCGTTTTCGATCAGTCCGAGCTCGCGTTCGGCGGCCGCACGGAAACCGCGAAGGTGGCGCGGCTCGATGCCGGAGCGCTGCAACTCGACGAGGGACTTGAGCACGACGAGCACGTCTTCACCGAAGGTGTCGGACGCCACAATCAGCGACGCGGACACCGCATCGTTGAGCAGCATGGCGTTCGCGCCGGCCTCGCGAATCAGTTCGTCTCTCGAGAGGCGGCGTTCCGCGCTGAGCATCGACGGCGCCTGCAACGCACCCTTGGGCAGGTCGGGCTGGCGGCCGGCATCGAAGTCGTCGAGATAGCCGCGGATGACCTTGAGCGGCAGGTAGTGGTCACGCTGCATGGTGAGCACGAACCGCAGGCGGTCCATGTCGCTCGCCGAGAACTTGCGGTACCCGGAATCGGTGCGCGCGGGCGTGATGAGCTGGCGCTCCTCGAGGAACCGCAGTTTTGAGGGCGTGAGATCAGGAAACTCGGGGTTGAACTTGGCGAGTACCTGTCCGATGCTCAGCAGCCCGCTCGCCGCAGGCACACGCGCCTGCGCGGCCGACCGTGCCACTACTTGCCAGCCGAGCCAGCGAGGTCGAGCCGCGACGCGTAGAACGTGAGTCGGAACTTGCCGACCTGCACCTCGGAGCGGTCGCCGAGCGGCTCGGTGGCGATCCGCTCACCGTTGAGGTAGGTGCCGTTGAGCGAGCCGAGGTCCTTGACCTCGAACCTGGTGCCGTTGCGCAGGAACTGCGCGTGGCGGCGCGAGACCGTCACGTCGTCGAGGAAGATGTCGGCGTCGGGGTGGCGGCCGACCGTCGTCAGGTCTGCGTCCAGCAGGAATCGTGCACCGGCCGTCGGTCCCCTGCGCACCACGAGGAGCGCGTAGCCCGAGGGCAGGGCGGCGATCGCCTCCTGCTCCTCGCTGGATACTTCGCCCTCGAGGGCGGCAAGCTGTGCGCCGAATTCGTTGCCGAATGTCAGCGTCGTGTCTGTTTCCTGGGGCACGTTGTCGTTATCCTCTGGCACGTTCGTATTCTCTCGGGGTGGAGTCTCATCCGAGTGATCCGTTTGGTGGGAATCATTCATCGAGCACCTCCATGCTTGCTGACTGTCCAGCGTATCTGATTGAGGACACCGCTCTTACTAAACAATTCGAATAACGCGAATCGCTTGTCGGGTGTACACAATGCCGGCCCACCAGTAGAGGAAGGCGCCCCAGGCAGCGAAGGCCGACCCGAGCGGGTCGCTCACCGCCTGGACGGGCGGATAGGCCTGCCCGAGCATGAGAAGCGGGAGGGCATAGAACAGGCAGAATGTGGCGACCTTGCCGAGCTGGTGAACCGGCAACGGACCGAAACCGAAGTTTGCCAGCACGATCCCGACGACGAGCAGCAGCACGTCCCTGCCGACGACGATCGCGGCGAACCACCATGGGATGATGTCGCGAACGGCGAGCCCGATAAGCGCCGCGAAGATGAACAGGCGATCGGCCGCCGGATCGAGGAGTTGGCCCAGTCGCGTGATCTGGGCGAAGCGACGGGCGATGACGCCGTCGAGGAAGTCGGTGACGCTCGAGATGACGAGCACGAGCAGCGCGAGGGCGTCCTGGCCGCGGACTATGAGTACGAGGAAGACCGGGACGAGCAGCAGGCGGAGAAAGCTGAGCACATTGGGCACAGTGAGGACCCGCGAACTCACGAAGGCGGTGTTGTCGGGTGTCACGGTGCCCCAGTCTAACGATCGGTCAGTAACGTATAAGCATGTCGTGCATCAGATTCAACACCCCGGCGCAACGTCAGGCCCTGCGTGATTACGCCCCGGTGATGCTCACTCCGGAGGAGGCCGCGGCGTCGCATCCGGTGCCGAAAGTCACCGAGACCAAGATCGCGCGACTCCGGCTGCTCGCCGCGAATCCCAACGCCAAGATCCGGGAGAGCGTGGCGAGCAGTCTGCACGCCCCGGAGGACCTCTACGAGCGGCTTGCGACCGATGACGCCGAGAGCGTGCGATCCTGCATCGCACGCAATGAGGCGGTGCCGTGCGACGTGCTGCGCTCGCTCGCCGACGACGCGTCGGCCACGGTGCGTGGCTGGCTCGCCGTCAACTACTTCGTGCCGGACGACGTGATGGAGAAGCTGGCCGTCGACCCCGACGACACCGTGCGCGCGCTCGTGCGCTGGAAGTCCGGGCTGCAGGTCGCCGACTAGTTCCCCTGCTGTTTCGACCAGCTCGCCCGCCCGCTATTTCGCGGCGT
>JAODAY010000214.1 GCA_025463665.1 Microbacteriaceae bacterium | reverse complement strand
CGCGAGCGCGGCGTATTTTTAGTTGTTCACGATTACGCCTAGACTAGAGGGATGATCACCGAACTCGAGCACTCACTGCACGAGTCGGGACTCAAGGCGACCGCGGGGCGCCTCGCCGTGCTCGAGGCACTCGAGACGATGCCGCACTCCGACGCCGACACCCTGCACCGCCGGGTGAGCGTCGACCGCCCCGGCATGTCGGTGCAGTCGGTGCACAACATCCTCGGCGATCTCACGACGGCCCGCATCATCCGTCGCATCGAACCGTCCGGTTCGCCCGCGCGTTACGAGCGCCGCATCGGCGACAACCACCACCACATCGTGTGCACGTCGTGCGGAGCTATCGCCGACGTCGACTGCGTGGTCGGCCACGCGCCCTGCCTCAGCCCCTCGGATGCCGCGGGCTACGCGCTCGCGACGGCCGAGGTCACCTTCTGGGGGCTGTGTGCCGCCTGCCAGAACCACTAGCTCCCATTCGTTCCACACCGTTCCACCCAAGGAGATTCATGACTGACCAGTACACGACGAGCCAGACCGGCAGCCCCGTTCCCAGCGACGCGCATTCCCTGACGGCGGGCGCCGACGGCGCAACCGCCCTGCACGACCGCTATCTCGTCGAAAAGCTGGCGCAGTTCAACCGCGAACGCATTCCCGAGCGCATCGTGCACGCCAAGGGCGGCGGAGCGTTCGGCGAGTTCGAGGTCACGGGCGACGTCAGCGCGTTCACGCGCGCGGCCGTCTTCCAGCCGGGAGCGAAGACCGAGACGCTGCAGCGCTTCTCGAGCGTCGCCGGCGAACAGGGCAGCCCCGACACCTGGCGCGACGTGCGCGGTTTCTCGGTGAAGTTCTACACCACCGAGGGAAACTACGACATCGTCGGCAACAACACCCCGGTGTTCTTCATCCGCGACGGCATCAAGTTCCCCGACTTCATCCACTCGCAGAAGCGCCTGCCAGGCTCCGGCCTGCGCGACGCCGACATGCAGTGGGACTTCTGGACCCTCTCGCCCGAGTCCGCCCATCAGGTCACCTACCTCATGGGCGACCGCGGCCTGCCGCGCTCGTGGCGCGAGATGCCCGGCTTCGGCTCGCACACCTACCAGTGGATCAACGCTGCGGGCGAGCGCTTCTGGGTGAAGTACCACTTCACCTCGAACCAGGGCAACGTCGAGATGGAGGGTGCCGAGGCCGAGATCATCGCCGGCGCCGACGCCGACTACTACCGCCGCGACCTCTACGAGGCCATCGACGCGGGCAACTTCCCGTCGTGGGACGTTCACGTGCAGGTCATGCCGTACGACGACGCGAAGGACTACCGCTTCAACCCCTTCGACCTCACCAAGGTCTGGCCGCACGCCGACTACCCGCTCATCAAGGTCGGAACGCACACCCTGAACCGCAACCCGCAGAACTTCTTCGCCGAGATCGAGCAGGCCGCGTTCTCCCCGGCGAACACCGTGCCCGGCATCGACATCAGCCCCGACAAGATGCTCATGGCCCGCGTGTTCAGCTACCCTGACGCGCAGCGCTACCGCGTCGGCACCAACTACAACCAGATTCCGGTCAATGCGCCGCACGCCGCACCCGTGCACAACTACTCGCAGGACGGCGCGCAGCGTCACGGCTTCACCGCGCCGAGCCAGCCGGTCTACGCGCCCAACTCGTTCGGCGGCCCCGTCGCCGACGAGAGCCGCGCCGGAATGGGCAGCTGGGAGTCGGACGGCGAGCTCGTGCGCTCCGCCGCGACCCTGCACTCCGAGGACTCCGACTTCGGCCAGGCCGGGACGCTGTACCGCGAGGTCTACGACGATGCGGCGAAGACCCGTTTCCTCGAGACCATCACCGGGGCCGTGAGCGGCGTGCAGAGCCCGGTCATCAGGGAACGTGCCATCCAGTACTGGACCAACGTCGATGCGGGCCTCGGCTCGCAGCTGCGTGTCGCCCTCTCCGCCGCGAGCGAAACGCCGAACGAGTCGGCCGAGTTCGTCGGCGTGGGGGAGTAGCTCCGCAGCCACACGCACACAGAGAGCCCCTGCCACGCGGCGGGGGCTCTTTGTTTTGGCGGCGCTATAGCCTCCCGGTCGCCTTGAGCGCGATGTACCGGTCGGCGAGCGCGGGCGGCAGCTCGGCCGGCGCGCCCGTCACGACCTCGCCGCCCAGCTGCCTGATTGCGGACGACACCCGCGCCACGTCGAGCAGTGCACGCTCGGCCGCGGCGGCGACGTAGACCTCGGTGCGGTTGCCGCGTTCGCGGGCGGCCTCGACGACCTGCGGGTCGATGACGGACGCCACGACGACGGTGTGCCGCCGGGTCAGTTGTGAGAGCACCGAGAGCAGGCCGCGCGACGCACCGGGCGCGTCGATCGAGGTGGCGAGCACCACGAGCGCACGCTGCGAGGTGACGGACCGCACGAGCGCGGGAACGGCGCTCCAGTCCATCTCGATGAGCTCCGGCTCGATCGGGGCCATCGTGGTGACCATGGCGTTCAACAGTTCGGCACCACTCGCCCCCTGGACGCGTCCGCGCACCCGGCGGTCGAACACCACGAGGTCGACGCGGTCGCCCGCACGGCTCGCGTGGGCGGCCAGCAGCAGGGCTGACTCGAAGGCCGTGTCGATG
>JAODAY010000273.1 GCA_025463665.1 Microbacteriaceae bacterium | reverse complement strand
CACCGTCTGCGCCGCGAGGGACGCGGCAGAGCCCGTGAGGGTCGTTGCCGCGCACAGCGACAGGCCGGTGGTGGGAACCGCGAAGGCGAACGAGGCCGGGATCGCGGTGCTGGCCGCGCTGAGCGTCGTGGTGAAGGAGCCCGTGGGCACGCTGGTCTGGCACCCTGCAGACGGCGCCTTCCACAGCGCGAGCGACACGTTCGGCGCGAGCGGGCCGGTGGCGCCGATGGCGACGGACGACAGGGTCAGCGGCACGGTTCCGGTGTTCGACACCGTTACCGGGGCTGTCGTGACGACGGATGACGCGCTGTAGCCGTGCGCGAGCGCTGCGAAGCCGCTCGAGCTGATGCCGACGGTACCGGCCGACGCCGTGGCGTTCCTGGTCACCGTCGCGTTCCACGCGGCGAAACTCACCGCAGAGGTCAGGGTGAGCATCACCACGAGGCAGAGGGCGACGGCGGCCTGGGGCAGGAGGCGGGGGTAGCGACGAGCGGCCGTGGAGGCGGGGCTCACGATTGCTGACTGCCGGTGATGGATACGACCAGCGTCGTGCCGGGGGCACCGGCCGTGCGGATCGCGGTAGCGGGGGCGCTCACCGGCATCGACACGGTGAAGCACACGAGGGTCGAGCCGGCCTTCGGCACGGTGACGCCGAGGGGGCCGGTCGTCGTCTGGGCGCTCGTCGCGCTGCAGGCGCCGGCGGCGACGCCGGCTACGAGGCCGTTCGACGCCGTCGCCCCGGAGACGGAGTCCACGGCGAGGGCCAGGGCGACGTCGCCGGTGTTGCTGACGGTGAACGCCGCACGGCGGGTTTCACCCGGGTACAGGTTGTCGAAGCTGACCGTTTCTGCGGCGGAGACGGCGAGGGTCGCCGTGCCGGCGCGAAGCACACCGCCGGTCGACGCGCTTGCCGACGCGTTGAGGAAGGCGTAGCTCGTGCCGGTGCCGATGAGGCCGAGAGAGAGGGCCGCCGCGCCGACGAGGGTTGCGCGCAGGGCGCGTGAGGTAGTTCGGGCCGCTCGCTCGTCGGCGCGGTGACGGGGAGTGCCGCTTGTGGAAGAGAACACGGCAGTCACCGCCTTTCTGACCGGGTGGATCGCTAGGTGAAGTGAAATTCCGGGTGCCCCGTGGGGGACGGCACACCCGGAAAAATGTGGGCCGACTAAACGGTCTGCGTGAGCGCGACGGTGAAGTTGGCGAGGTTCACGGCACCGAGCTTGGCGGCGTTGTCAACCGCGGCGGTGGCGCTCGGGAAGGTGATCGTGGTCGTGACGACGATGGTCTGCTTGCCGACCTTGGGGGCGACGACGGTGGTGGCGGCACCGCCGACGGTGAAGCCGGCGCTGCTCTTGAGGAGCGTGGCGAGCGCGTCGTCTGCGGCCTTGCCGGGGGTGGCCGCCGTGATCGCGGTCGGGGAGAGCGCCGCCGTCGCCTTCAGGTTGTCACCGGTCGCGGTTACGTCGAAGGACTGCGTGTAGGTGAGCACGTCACCCGGAACGATCTTGTAGCCGGTGATGTTCGGAATGACGGTGGTGCCGCGCTTCCAGCCATCCCCGGCGGCGGGGCTCGCCACGGGGGCGACATCAAGGTCACCGGCGGTGATCGTCGCGCCGGTGATGATCGCGTCGTCGTTCCAGAAGGCGAGCGTTCCGGCCCCACCGAGAAGGAGCGCGATTCCCGCGGCGCCGGCGATTGACCCCTTGATGAGCTTGTTCATGCTGTTTCCTTGTCTGGGCGTCACAAAGACACCCTGGTCTGGGTGGTGAAGTGGGAGTCGCCATGACCCCCGCGAAGCGCACGACACTGCAGCGCGCCGGGACGGCACGGAGGTTGTGTGGGTGAAGAAAGTGGAGCGGCTGCGATCCACCCCGCAGCGTCTCGGCTGTCGGAGCGACGCGGTGTTGCCCGCTGAAATAGATACTAGGTGTCGGCACTATGGAGGACAAGCCATGTGCCCCACCCCAGAAGGGGGTACACGCCGAGTCCCCCCTAGTGCCGACGCGAATCGCGACGCGAAGATTATCCATCTCCGATGCGCAGCATGGTGCGGTACGGTCGATTTGTGGCTATCTCAAAATCCAACAAACCGTTCCCCATGGGCGGCCAGCCCGCGCAGCAGCCCAGTGTTTCCACGCCATACGAGCCGCTTATCGGACGGATACCGATCAGGAATCTCAAACCCCGCCAACCGGAGAACCGGTGGCCGACCAAGGCCTTCGCCGGCGAGGTGGTGCCCTTCCAGGCCACCGTCTTTCGCGAAGGCCACGACCAAATAGGTGCGGACCTGCTCCTGATCGACCCCAGGGGTACACAGACTCGACACCGGATGTCCCCCGGCGCCCCCGGGACCGACAGCTGGGTGGCCGAGGCGCTTGTACCCCAGCCGGGAATGTGGAGCTACAGCGTCGAGGCCTACTCCGACGACTGGGCGACCTGGCTGCACAACGCCGAGATCAAGATTCCGGCCGGAATCGACGTCGATGTCATGTTCGCCCTCGCCCTGGAACTGCTCGCGCGGGCGACGCCCACCCCCGCGATCGCCGCGGCGACGGCCGCGATCGCCGACCAGACGCTCTCTGCCGACACGCGGCTTGCGGCGGCGACCGCCGACGACGTGACCGCACAGCTCTCTGTCGCACCCATCGCCAGCCTCGTCACCACGAGCGAGAGCGTGCCCGTGCGCGTCGAGCGCGCGCGCGCCGGTCTCGGCAGCTGGTACGAGTTCTTCCCCCGCAGCGAGGGTGCCACGAAGAACCCGGACGGTTCCTGGCGCTCCGGCACCTTCCGCACCGCCGCGAAGCGACTGCCGGCCGTCGCCGCCATGGGATTCGACGTCGTATACCTGCCGCCGATTCATCCGATCGGCCGCAGCTTTCGCAAGGGACCCAACAACACGCTGAATGCGGCGCCGGACGACCCCGGTTCGCCGTGGGCTATCGGTTCCGCCGACGGCGGTCATGATGCGATCCACCCCGAGCTCGGCACGGTCTAGGACTTCACCTTCTTCCTCGGCCAGGCGAAGATGAGCGGCATCGAGATCGCCATCGACCTCGCGCTGCAGTGCTCCCCCGATCACCCGTGGGTAACCGAGCACCCCGAATGGTTCACCAGCCTTCCCGACGGATCGATCGCCTACGCCGAGAACCCGCCGAAGAAGTACCAGGACATCTACCCGATCAACTTCGACAACGATCCCATCGGGTTGCGCGAGGAGATCCTCCGCATCGTGAAGTACTGGATCGCCACGGGTGTGAAGATCGTCCGCGTCGACAACCCGCACACCATGCCCCTCCAGTTCTGGGAATGGCTGTTGCACGAAATCAACACCGAGTTTCCTGAGGTCGTCTTCTTCGCTGAGG
>JAODAY010000251.1 GCA_025463665.1 Microbacteriaceae bacterium | reverse complement strand
CCCGCACGGAGCGCCGACAACACGAGCACGGGCACGGTCCACCAGTAGGCGTCGAGGGCAGTGGGCACGACGTCGACGGAGATGCCGAGCGCTCGACCTGCCAGATACACCCCGATCCCGGGGATGCCGATGACCGCGACGAGGGCGACACCCGTGAGCACGTCGCGCCCGGGCTGCCGGGCGTCGAGCCCCAGCCGACCGAGGTGCGGGCGGCCGGACTGCCACAGCAGGAAGAGAACGAGAGCCACCGGCATCAGGTCGAAGGTGACGGCGAGCACCTGGTAGATCAGATCGAACGTCGGCCGGTCACTCAGCGAGGTGTTGATCGTGGCGGTCTGGTCTGAGAGGGCCTCGGCCCGCGTCATCCGATTGATGATTGCGACGACCGAATAGACGGCGGATGCACCGAGCGATAACCCGAGCACGATTCCGATCTCTGTGCGCATCCGTCGTGGTGATTCGGCCTGAATGCTCACCGGCACCATCCTACGCCGCACGACCGGCGGATTCCGCAGCGCGCCTCCCGGGGCGGCACAGCAGCGGTACCCACGAAAGATTCTCGGTTGTGCACAAAACCTGCGTATTTTGGGAGCGATTCGCAGCTATTCTGCGCGCAGGCAAGAATTCGTCAAACACGTTTCGGGTGTGTAACGTTTGTGTCCGTGGATTTGGGCTGAGCGGTGCAGGGTGCTTAAGGTGCATGTACTCACTAAATATCAGCGTGCCGAAAATCACAGTCTTATTTCGGCCGTCGGGTCGCCCTTTGCACAGGAGGAACATTGAAGAGATCACGTATTGGAATGAGCGCAATCGCGTTCATGGCCGTAGGCGCCGTGGCGCTTACGGGTTGCGCAGGTGGAAACGAAGAGGAGTCCTCCTCTTCGGGAGACGCCTCGGCGATCGTGACCACGAACGGTTCGGAACCTCAGAACCCCTTGATCACCACCAACACCACCGAGACCGGTGGCGGAAAGATCGCCACCTCGCTGTTCGCAGGGCTCGTGTCCTACGACGCAGACGGCGCTATCCAGAACGAGGTCGCAGAGTCGATCGAGTCTGACGACGCCACCAACTGGACCGTCACCCTCGAAGAGGGCTGGGAGTTCACCAACGGCGAAGCTGTTACCTCGCAGTCGTTCGTCGACTCGTGGAACTACGGCGCCAAGCTCAGCAACGCGCAGAGCGCCTCATACTTCTTCGACGACATCGTCGGCTACAACGCCGAAGCCGACTCTGAGCTCACCGGCATCAAGGTCATCGACGACACACACTTCACCGTCGAGCTCGCTGCGCCCGAGGCTGACTGGCCGCTGCGCCTCGGCTACACGGCGTACATGCCGTGGCCGAGTGTCGCACTCGAAGACATCACCGCATTCGGTGAGAACCCCATCGGAAACGGCCCGTACATGCTGGCCGAGGAGGGCGCTTGGGACCACGAGGTCGGAATCGACCTCGTCACCAACCCCGACTACGACGGCGTGCGTAAGCCCGCCAACGGTGGACTGAACATCGTCTTCTACACGGACCTCGACGCGGCATACGCCGACGTGCAGTCCGGCAACCTCGACGTTCTCGACGCGGTGCCCGACTCGGCATTCAGCACCTACCAGGATGACTTCCCCGAGTCGGCTGTCAACCAGCCCGCCGCGATCTTCCAGGGCTTCAACATGCCGTACTACCTCGAGCACTGGAGCGGCGAAGAGGGCAAGCTGCGTCGCGCGGCTCTCTCGATGTCGATCAACCGCGAAGAGATCACCGACGTCATCTTCCAGGGCACTCGTACCCCGGCAACCGACTTCACCTCGCCCGTGCTCGACGGATACTCCGACAAGCTCAAGGGCGCCGAAGTTCTCGAGTACAACCCCGAAGAAGCAGTGAAGCTGTGGGCCGAGGCTGACGCCATCTCCCCCTACACCGGCACCTTCGACATCGCCTACAACTCCGACGGCGGCCACCAGGCCTGGGTCGACGCGGTCATCAACAGCGTCGTGAACACCCTCGGCATCGAGGCTTCAGGCAAGGCGTACCCCACGTTCGCCGCGTCGCTCGCCGACCGTGAGGCCAACGCGCTGACCGGTGGAGTGCGTGCCGGATGGCAGGGCGACTACCCGTCGCTGTACAACTTCCTCGCCCCGCTGTATCTCGCCGGTGCAGGCTCTAACTACGAGGACTACAACAGCCCCGAGTTCGAAGCGAAGCTCAAGGAAGGCACCAAGGCGGCTACCGTTGAGGAAGCCACCAAGAAGTACCAGGAAGCTCAGGAGATTCTGCTTGCGGACCTTCCGACAATCCCGCTGTGGTACTCCAACGTTGTCGGAGTTTCCGCCGACACCGTCGACAACGTGACGTTCGGTTGGGACTCCGTCCCGCTGTACCACGCGATCACCAAGGAATAGTTCACCAGCCAGCTCGGATAGATCTCAGCGCGTAATGTCCGGGGCACCAGTGCCCCGGACATTGCCGTGAGCAGCGCAACTCGACGATTGTGATCTTCATGTACAACAGCTCAAAACAGGGGGACTGATGCTCTGGTACACAGGCAAGAGAATCCTCCAGATGATCCCCGTGTTCTTCGGTGCGACCTTCCTCATCTACTTCATGGTCTTCGCCCTCCCCGGAGACCCGATCGCCGCCCTCTACGGCGACCGCCCGCCCACCGAGGCAGTACTCGAGCAGGTACGCGCGCGCTACAACCTCGATCAGCCGTTCATCGTGCAGTACCTCCTCTACATCGGCGGCATCTTCACGGGCGACTTCGGAACGACGTTCTCCGGTCGCCCGGTGAGTGACGTCATGGCCGCGGCTTTCCCGATCACCTTCCGTCTCGCGATGCTCGCCCTCCTCTTCGAAGCCTTCTTCGGCATCCTCGTCGGCTTCGTCGCCGGTCTGCGCAAGGGCAAGTGGTTCGACAACTCGGCGCTCGTAGTCAGCCTGCTGCTGATCTCGGTTCCCACCTTCGTCATCGGCTTCATCGCCCAGTACCTCTTCGGTGTGCAATGGGGCATCGTCCGGCCGACCGTCAGCGGAGACGCCAACTGGAACGAGCTGATCCTGCCCGCCTTCGTGCTGGCATCCGTGTCGTTCGCCTACATCGTGCGACTCACGCGCGCCAGCGTCTCCGACAACCTCAGCGCCGACTTCGTGCGCACCGCAACGGCGAAGGGACTGTCACGACGTCGTGTGGTCACCGTCCACGTTCTGCGCAACTCCCTCGTGCCCGTCGTCACGTTCCTCGGCGTGGATCTCGGTTCTCTAATGGTGGGGGCCATCGTCACCGAGGGAATCTTCATCATCAAGGGGGTGGGTGGCACCGGGTAGCGTGCCATCACCCTCGGAGAGGGTCCGACCGTCGTGTCGTTCATCGCGGTGATGGTCATCATCTTCGTGCTGGCGAACCTGCTCGTCGACCTGCTCTACGCCGCCCTCGACCCGAGGATTCGTTATGCCAAGTAGTAATCGCCCCGAACAGGCGCATTTCGTCGCCTCGCTCGAAGACACTCCCATCGCAGCCGTCGACAAGCTCGACGAGTCGCAGAAGGCGCGCAGCACCTGGGCGGATGCCTGGGACTCGATGCGTCGCCGTCCGATGTTCTGGATCTCATCGGTGCTGATCCTCTTCATCGTGTTCGTCGCGGTGTTCCCCGGGCTCTTCACGCAGGTTTCTCCGAACACGGACTGCCAGTTGTCGGTCAGCAACGGAGCCCCGAGCTCGGGCCACCCGCTCGGGTTCACCCGCCAGGGCTGCGACGTCTACTCGCGCATCGTATTCGGCACGCAGGCGTCGCTCACCGTCGGCCTGCTCGCTACGCTGATCGTCACGCTGTTCGGCGCACTCGTCGGGGCCCTCGCCGGCTTCTACGGCGGAGTGTTCGACGCGATCATCTCGCGCGTCGGCGACATCTTCTTCGCGATCCCGACCGTGCTCGGTGCCATCGTGCTGATGACCGTCATCCCGCAGCGCACCGCGCTCACCGTGGCCCTTGTGCTCTCGGTTTTCGCCTGGCCGCAGGTCGCGCGCATCATGCGCGGTTCCGTGCTGTCGGCGAGCAACTCCGACTACGTGATTGCATCCACGGCTCTCGGCGTCTCGCGGGCGAAGATCCTGATCCGCCACGTCGTGCCCAACGCGATCGCCCCGGTGATCGTGATCGCCACCGTGTCGCTCGGCACGTTCATCGTGGCCGAGGCCACGTTGTCGTTCCTCGGTATCGGGCTTCCCTCGAACATCATGTCCTGGGGCAACGACATCGGGCAGGCTCGCACGTCGATCCGCACGAGCCCGCAGGTGCTGATCTACCCGTCGATCGCGCTGTCGATCACGGTCCTGTCCTTCCTCATGCTCGGTGACGTCGTGCGCGACGCACTCGACCCGAAAGCGAGAGCACGCGGATGAGCAACACAATGACCCAGCCGGTGACCATGGCGTCAGCCGGACAAGAGCAGCCCCTGCTGCAGATCCGCGGACTCGAGGTGGGCTTCCAGACCCAGCGCGGTCTCGTGCCTGCCGTGCGCGGCGTCGACCTCACCCTTTACACCGGGCAGACTCTCGCGATCGTGGGCGAGTCGGGTTCCGGCAAGTCGACCACCGCACAGTCGATCATCGACCTGCTGCCCGGAACGGGGAAGGTGACCGCCGGACAGATCCTGTTCGAGGGCCGCGACCTGACCAAGCTCAAGTCCAAGGACATCCAGGACGTGCGCGGTCGCCTGATCGGCTACGTGCCTCAGGATCCGATGTCCAACCTCAACCCCGTGTGGAACATCGGTTTCCAGGTGGAAGAGGCGATCGTCGCCAACAGCAGCCTCCGCGGCAAAGACGCCCGCCGCGAGACCATCAAGGTGCTCAAGGAGGCCGGACTCAGCGACGCGGGAGACAGGCTCAAGCAGTACCCCCACCAGTTCTCCGGCGGGATGCGCCAGCGCGTTCTGATCGGCATCGGCCTCTCCGCCAAGCCGAAGCTGCTCATTGCCGACGAGCCCACCTCGGCTCTCGACGTCACCGTGCAGCGCCAGATCCTCGACCACCTCGCCTCGCTCACCCGCGACTACGGCACCTCCGTGCTGTTCATCACGCACGACCTCGGTCTCGCCGCCGAGCGCGCCGAGCAGCTCGTCGTGATGTACAAGGGCAAGATCGTGGAGTCCGGCCCGTCGCAGGAGATCCTCGCCAACCCGAGGCACCCCTACACGCAGCGCCTGGTTGCGGCGGCCCCGAGCCTCGCCTCCCGTCGCATCCAGTCGGCGAAGAGCAGCGTCATCGACCTCGACGGCGCCGAGATCTTCAGCGAGGGCTCGCTCGATGACGCGCTCATCGCACGCGCCGTCGAGCGAGAGACCGCGGTTCCGACCAAGGACCTCATCTCGCTGACCAACGTGTCCAAGATGTACCGCATCCGCAGCAAGGGGCTCAAGCACAACGAACTGCTCGCCGTGAACGACGTATCGTTCGGCGTGAAGAAGGGCACCACCACCGCCCTCGTGGGTGAGTCGGGTTCGGGCAAGTCGACCGTAGCCAAGCTCATCCTCCAGCTTGAGGGAATCACCTCGGGCTCCATCGACTTCGATGGTCAGGATGTCGCGGGGCTGAAGGGTGCCGATCTCCTCAAGTTCCGCCGCCGAGTGCAGCCGGTGTTCCAGGACCCCTACGGTTCGCTGGACCCGCAGTACAACGTGGGCAACACCATCGCCGAGCCGCTACTCGCGCACGGTGTCGGCACGGCCAAGGAACGGCAGGAACGGGTCAAGGAACTGCTCGAGCAGGTCTCCCTGCCGTGGGCATCGCGGTTCCGCTACCCGAGCGAACTGTCGGGTGGCCAGCGTCAGCGCATCGCGATCG
>JAODAY010000175.1 GCA_025463665.1 Microbacteriaceae bacterium | reverse complement strand
TCCACACCGAAGGCCCTCGTACGCATCGGGGTCGCCGTTCGACTCGGACTGACGCAGTTGACCCGAATGCCGACGCCAGCCCACTCGTCTGCGAGAGCCTGCGTGAGGTTGACCACGGCCGCCTTCGTCGCAGAGTAGACCGTGTACATTGCGCGGCCACGCGTGTACGAGCTGGAGGAGAAGAACAGCAGCGAGCCCTGTGTGGCAGCGAGATGAGCGTGTGCCTCCTGCGCCACGATGAATGGCGCCATCAAGTTGACGCTCACGTCGTGATGCAGCTGCTCGGCGCTGATGCCCACGAGCTTGCCGATCGTGAGCACTCCTGCAGTGAGCACGACGTGGTCGACCCGCCCGTACTGCTCGGCGACGTCGGCCAGGGCCGAGCGCACGGACTCGCGCTGTTCCACGAAGACGCCCGTCTGGGTTCTGCTGTGGCAGACGACTGTCGCACCACCCGCCTCGAGCTGTCGTGCCACCTCGGCGCCGATGCCCGAGCCACCACCGAAGACGACCACCACGGCGCCTGCCATCGGCGCTTCGGCGACCGTGGACCCGTCGATCGTCTGCGACCTCAACTGGAACAGGCGGTCGGCCAGAACGATGTCGATGGGAACGGTGATCTTGATGTTCGCCTCATGGCCCGGCACGACGATGATGGGCACCTCGGGCAGGTACCGATGCACCACGGTGCAGTCGTCTGTCGCCGCGAATTCCGGATCCTTCTTGGCGAGCGCGTAGGCCTTCATGATCGTGCCGTGGCGGAACGCCTGCGGGGTCTGCCCGCGGCGCAGGGCCGCCCGCGGCGGCACGGCCACGAGGTGATCGCGTTCGTCGACCTCGATGATGGTGTCCGCCGACGGTATGCCCACATCCACGGCGGAATAAGTGTCAAGGGCGTCGACGCAGGCCTTGATCGTCGACGCGTCGATGAGAGGCCGGACGGCGTCGTGGAAGACGATCTTGGTGTCGGGGTTCGAGTAGTGCTGAAGCGCCAGCAACGACGTCTCATTGCGCGTGGTGCCGCCAACCAGGATCTTCGTCAGCTTCGAATAGCGCTGTCGCGGCAGCAGCGTCTGGGCGCGCAGCAGGGACCCCTGGTCGATCATGACGATGATCTCGTCGATGAATCCGCACGAGTTGAAGACGTCGACAGTGTGCTCGAGACTCGTCTTGCCCGCGATCGGCACGAATTGCTTGGGGATCTCGAGCCCCATGCGCACGCCCACCCCGCCCGCGAGTATCACGCCAACGGTTGTGGCACGCCGAGCGTCCTGATGCCGGCGCTCGCCCCGCCGGTCGTCGAGTGACGGAGTGTTCTGTGACATTGACATGTGTGATCTCATTCCGGCGAGACGTGTGTGCTCATAGTGTGGCACCCTCATCGCCGGCGACGGAGGGTGATTCTGGCCCCGGGGGCGGTGCCGGCTGACAGTCGGTCGGTGTCGGCGCCTGCTCTCCGGGATGATCGGGTTCGGCGATCGCCAGCCGGTTGAGCGAGTCGACGAATTCGGCAGGAACGAGGGCGTGGACCACCGTGCCGTCCTCTCGATAGTCGGTCGAGAGGACACGCCCGCCGACGTGCAACCGCGACACGACGTCGCCCTCGTCGTAGGGCACGAGCAGCCACCTCTCGACGTCGGGTGCGGGCAACAGGTCCGAGATCCGGGCGAGCAGCTGCTCGATTCCTTCGCCGGTGCGCGTCGAGACGAACAGGCACTCCGGCGCGAGTTGTCGCAGCAGCAGCCGCTCGTTCTCGTCGACCAGGTCGACCTTATTGAAGACCACAATTTCCGGTATATGCCGCGCTCCGATCTCACCGAGCACGTCGCGCACGGTGGTGATCTGAGCGCCCGGATCGGGGTGAGCGGCATCGACGACGTGAACCACGATGTCGGAGGCGCCGATCTCCTCGAGCGTCGAGCGGAACGCCTCGACGAGTTGGTGAGGGAGATGACGGATGAAGCCGACGGTGTCGGTGAACGTGTAGGTCACACCGTTCTCGCTCGTGGCGCGCCGCACCGTGGGGTCGAGGGTGGCGAACAGTGCGTTCTCGACGACGACGTCGGCCGAGGCCAGGCGATTCAGCAGGCTGGACTTTCCCGCGTTGGTGTACCCGACGATGGCGACGCTCGGGATGCGGTTGCGCACCCGGCTGGCGCGCTTGGTCTCTCGGGCCACCGCGAAGTTGGCGATCTGTTTGCGCAGCCTCGCCATGCGCATGCGGATGCGGCGGCGGTCAAGCTCCATCTGGGTCTCACCAGGGCCGCGGCTTCCCATGCCCGCCCCGGCGCCTCCCACCTGTCCGCCGGCCTGCCGGGACATCGATTCACCCCAGCCGCGCAGGCGGGGAAGCAGGTATTCCAGCCGCGCGAGCTCCACCTCCGCCTTGCCCTCCCGGCTGGCGGCGTGCTGGCTGAAGATGTCGAGGATGACCGCCGTGCGGTCGATCACCTTGACCCCGACGACGTCTTCGAGCGCCCGACGCTGGCTCGGTGCGAGTTCGGAGTCGGCCACGACCGTGTCTGCCTGCAGCTCGGCGACGATGCCCTTCAGCTGTTTCGCCTTGCCGCTGCCGAAGAACGTCGCCGCGTCCGGGCGCAGTCGACGCTGCAACACGCCGTCGAGCACCCTCGCGCCGGCCGACTCGGTGAGCGCGGCGAGCTCGCGCAGCGATGCCTCCGCCGCATCGACGTCGTCGGTGTAGATGCCGATGAGCACGACGTTCTCGAGGCGAACCTGACGGTACTCGACGTCCGTGACGTCCTGCAGCTCGGTGCGGAGGTCTGAGACGCGCACCACGTCGTCGCGGTCGTCCTCGTCGTCGTCTCGCTCGGGTCCGTCGGCTTCCAACCCATCGGGGCGGATCGCGTCCGCCTGCGCGTGTACGTCGGTGTGTCCCGTGTTTCTGTCGGTGGAGTGCCTGTCGGTGGAGTGCGCGAGCACGCGCTGCAGGGCGTGTTCGTCGTCGTCGTCGGTGTTGT
>JAODAY010000162.1 GCA_025463665.1 Microbacteriaceae bacterium | reverse complement strand
CTGAAACGGCTCGACGTGGGCACCCCGGTCGTGAGCGTGGCGCTCGCAATCGCCGTCTCCGTCGGATTCATCCTCCTAGCGCAGGGCTTGCTGGACGACGGACCCGCTCGCTTGGGTGTCAGCGCCGCAGCGGGTGTCGAACGAGCGGATGTAGGCGGCGTTATTGGCCGGCTGCCTCGGGTGGCCACCGCGCTCGCGAAGGCGACGCTGACCGTGTTGTTCATCCACCCGGCGGTGATCACCGTCGTCCAATCACTCGGCTTACCCAAACCAATGGTCTTCATCACCACGATCGGAATCGCCTGGGCCATTGGCCTGCTGCTCCTTCGCATCCCTCACAGCCGGGCCCTAACCGGCCTCAAGCCCGTGCGCTGATCCGATCTCGTCGCACGAATCGTCCGGTTTACATTGCGAACACCGCTCACCAATGCAAGCACCTTCGGGCGGTCTGCCTGTCCGTCATGGTGCGCTGCTAGCAGTGGTCAACGTTGAAGTCGGCGCGAAGAGCGGGTGCTTTGCAGGATCCCCGTTTTTGTGGCTCCATTTTGGACGGTGGTCAGCGGTCGATCTGTTGGAGTGCCCAGGAGTTGCCGTCGGGGTCGGAGAAGTAGGCGTAGCGGACTCCGCCGCCCATGTCGCTGACGTCAGAGACCTCCACGCCGCGGCCCAGAAGCGTCTCGCGAGCCGCGTCGAGGTCGTCGACGACGAGGTGGATGCCGTTGACCGGATACGCGTGCCCGTCCGTCATCCCGACTCCGATGACGATTGAACAGGCCGAGCCGGGTGGGGTCATCTGCACGATCCGCATGCCGTTCCCGGGCTGCACGTCGTGGTCGAGCAGGAAACCGACGCGGTCGATGTAGAAGGCCTTGCTGCGGTCGACTTCGGTCGAGGGCAGTGGGATAAGTTCGAGCCGCATGTCCATAGAGAAGTCCTTTCTCGTTTCTCGAATTTTCGTTGTCTGTGGCGCGGCGATCTAGCTGGCGGCGAAAGTCGGGCGGAGAGGGGGCGCCGCACCGGGTCGGACAGTGCCATGTAGGCCCTGTTCAACCAGTCCTCTGAAACGCCCCGGGAAATGTTGTGCCCCTCTGTATTCAGCTGTTTGATTGAATAAGTCTCTATGAGACAAGGAGCCACATGGTGTGGCAGCTGCCTTGCGTCATTACGTGGTGCCGGTGCGCTGTTCTTGGTAGCTATCACCACGTCGAGCAATACGCGGTCGAGCAGGTCGACCTTGTCGGCAAAGTAGGTGCGTCATCCCCGTTGTGGCGACGGCCAAGCCTGCGGCTGAGCCGCGATACATTGTCATATCGTCAGCAACGTCCACGAGTCATTCTCCCTCGGTGGCTGTCTCGTTGTGCGGTGTGCCTACGGGTTTGGATTCGGACGATCCTCGTTGCCGCAGGTAGATCGAGAAGGCGACCATGCTCCCGACCGCGAGGAACTCCGACTGCCAGTTCTGGAGTGTGCGGTTCCAGAAATCGGGCGAGGCGCAATAGGCGAACCAGCTGATGGCGGGTTGGCCGTGCTCCGATTGTTCTTTGTTGTAAACCGTGACTCCGGCGACAGACTGTATCCACCAGGAGAGTGCGAAGATCGCGCCCATGACAATCAGCAACGAGTTCGAATAGAGGGAGCGCCGCCAGCCGGTGGCTTTTGCCCACCGTGGCGAGTTGGGTTTCGCGTACGGCCCGACGAGTTGTTTCTCGTCGCTGTCAGCTCCCTCGTCTCCCGGCTTCTTGGATTCAGGGGAGCCGGTCTGCACCAGCCACACTGTGGCGAGGATGAAGAGGAAAAACTGTAGGAACTCCGATTGCCAGTTCTCGGCGACATCGACGACGAAGTCGGATGAGGTGATGAAGCTTCCGTACGAGGTGGCGGGCAGCCCATGGGAGAGCTGTTCCTCGTTGAACGCGGCAAGCCCTGCGACGGACTGACCGACCAGGCTCAGCATGAAGATGGAGGCGAAGAACAGGCTGAGTGCATGTGGGCGGAGTCGGCGGAGCATTGGTCACCTGCCTGAGAAAGCGATGACGATCATGTAGGCCAGCCCTAACACGATGAACCCCAACCAGCCGAAGAAGACGATGCGCATAGTTCGAAGATAACTCTCTTGGTGTACCAGACCAGTCCTTGCGCTCGTTAGTCGGGGAACTTGGTTTCGCTGCGCCGCACGGAACGCGCACACGCCGGGCGGGACAGGCAAGAAGTCCGTTCCCGTTGTCTGTCGCGGTGCAGACCTCTGATCCGGGGCGATCCCTGATGCGGGTGACGTCGAGCCAGGAGCGGCGACTCATCGACGCGCTTCTAAAACCGGTCTTGGGCTTGAGGCGCGCACGTTTATGCAGCATTTATTGCCGCATGAACGGCTGGACAGGAGCTCTGGATCCCAAGGTCAAGACCGATGGGCGAGGGCGGATACGCGCCGTGCAATCACGGGCGCCTAGAGCTTGCGTATGGAAGAGAAGCGGACGGTGCCCAACTCTGATTCGACTTCTATATCCGGGTTCCGACACGGCGCCTCAGGATGTCAGGCGCGTGCTGCGAATTCGTCGGGTACCCGATATGTGTTCCAACGTTGCCCATGCTCCGGTGTTGAGCGAGATCGCAGTAGAACACTGCGAGCAGGTGAACTAGTGCGACAGTCGAAGCTTAGGTGTTGCCATGAGGTCTCCTGTTGCAGTGACGGTCAGCACGTCAATGTCCCGCGTGTCGGTGAGCTCGTCGAGGGTCGCTCGCCCGCCCGCCATGATTGCCGTGGCAAGTACGTCAGCTGCGACGATCTCGTCCGCAACAACTGTGACCTGGGAGAATTCGGGACGTTCACGGCTCCCTCCGCGCCAGATGTGGTCGCCGCGCTCGGCGTCGCCGGAGGTTGCGACAGCGCGACGTGTGCCGGTGAGTTCGATCACGGTGAGAAGCGCGGTGCGGTCGGCGGGGTCGGCGATGCCGACATCCCAGGGCGCACCTTTCTCGGTGCCGTCGGCGAGTACGTCGCCTCCGACGTTGAGGCACCAGGGTTTTCCGCTCGCAGCGGCGAGTACGCACCCCGCGTCGCGGATGGCGAGCGCTTTCACGATGCCATTCAGATCCATCACGCCGTCGGGGCGGTGTGGGGTGAAAGCTCCCGAGGTGCGTTCGCGCCAGGAAAGGGCGTCGCCGTAGGTATCGAGAGTCCACCGGGTCGAGTTCCGAAGAGCGAGAGAGCCTGAGGCGATGCGGCTGAGTTCGGAGTCGGGTCGGTACAGACTGAAGTGTGCGTCGTAGTCGCGGAAGATCGCCTCCACCGACGGGATCGTGAGAGCGCCGGTGTCCGCGGTTTCGAGGGATGCGACGGTGCCCATTGTGGTGAAGGTGTGGCGCACGTCGGCCTACAGGCCGGCCTGGTCGAGCGCCGACTGCAGCGACGTGAGGTAGGCGTCGCTCGTGTAGGTGGCGCCGCTGACGGTATTCACGTTCGCCGACCCGGCCTGTAACACTTCGGAGCGCAGCACCGGTGCCGCTCGATTGCTGATCTGCACCGACTTGCCATCGTGATCGGTGAGCTGCAGCGCGGTGACGTCGGTGAGCGCACCGCCGCTCACGGTGATCTGCACCTGCACGTCGCCGAAGCGCGTGCTGACGCTGTCGCCGGTGTAGGTGCCGTCGTTCGAGGATGTCGACGAGTTGGCGGTACTTGCGGACGAGTCCGTGGAGCCGCTCGCGGTCGGTTGGCTTGTGGTCGTCGGGGTCGCCGAGGAACCGACCTGCCAGCCGATTGTCAGTACCGCGATGGAGGCGAATACGCCGCCGAGCGCTGCGCGTGTTCTCACCAGTCGAACCTTTCTGTGTGGAGTTGATGGGCAGAGAGTCCGGCCGCGCGAGCGTCGGCCTCGACGAGGTCGAGCCATGGAGTCGGTCCGCAGATGTAGAGGTCGGAGTCGAGTAGGTGTGGGAATGCGCTCGTCAGCGTGACCCCACGATCCGCTTCCCCTGCCGACATCCAGGCAGGGCTGCGGGGCGAGCGCGGACCGATCATCGTGTACAGCGTCGCGCCCTTCTCTGTCGCGAGCTGCTGAACCTCATGCCAGAGGTAGGTTTCGTCGGGGCCGGATGCGCGCAAGAGGATGGTCGCCTCACCGGGAAGCAGCGTCGAGCTTTCGAGGAGGGCTCGAACGGGAGTGATCCCGATGCCGGCGACGACCACCGCCATCCTCGGCGAGGTGCGCGCGGCGTCCGTGAATACGCCGTATGGCCCTTCGAAGGAGACCCGTGCTCCTGACGGCAGGGAACCCAGTTGGCTTGTGCCGGCACCCAGATCGCGCACGGTGATGCGCGCGCTGTCGGCGGTGGGCATTGACGAGAGTGAGATCGGGTGCGAGTGCCACCACGTCGTGCCGGTCCAGAATCGCCAGATGAAGAACTGTCCGCCGGCCGCGCCGAGTGCAGAGAGGCTGTGTCCCTGCAGATGGATGGAGAAGACGCCTGTCGCCAGCTGCTCGACGGAGCTGACGCGCATGCGGTGGCGCAGGCTTGAGACCGCGGGTTCGATGAATCGGAAGGTGCCGATCGCTCCGAAGGCGAGGGCGTACAGTGCGGTCCAGTACACGCGCTCGGGCGTGCTCGCGGCGAAGACGCCGCCGACGCTCAACTGGTGTGGCAGAGCGAATAGTACGGCGGCGTAACTCAGCAGGTGGATGAGGTGCCAGGCCTCGTAGCTGAACCGGCGGCGCACCGCGACCAGGGAACTGATGACGACGCCGACGAGCAGGCCGAGGCCGAGGAACGCGAGTGGCATATCAGGAATGGTCCAGAGTCGACCGATTTCGGCGATGGGGTCGAAGCCCGACGCCATCCCGTACCCGATGAGTAGCAGTGCGCCGTGTGCGAGGAGCAGGTAGAGCGCGGGCTTGCCGAGCGAGCGGTGCAGGCCTATTGCGCGGTCGTGACCGACCGTGCGGTCGATGATCGGCACGCGAGCAGCGAGCACCAGCATCAGCAGGATGAAGTCGGTGCCGACAAGACCCGCGACAACTCCCACGCCTGTCACGACGTCGGGAAGCGTGGACAGTTGTGCCGCGCCACCGGAGAAGAGGTACATCGATGCGGCGAGGGCGCTCGACGCCCAGACTGCCATGACCATGATGTCGGAGAGGAGTGCCCTCCGGCGGTATCGCCGTGGCCGGTCGACGGGTTGCACTGACACGCCGGATGGTGCACCGGTCGGTCTCGTGAGTGTTGACAGTGCCGACATTGTGTCCCGTCCGGTGGCTGAGAGTCACCGGATTTCGGAGACAGGGACAGCTTTAGTGCGACTGCTATGTGCTGCCAATGAGCGGCGTGTGACTACAGCGTGAGTCGCCGCGCAAGGGGGCCAGCGTCTCGTCAGATCGACGACGCCGGTTCAGCGATGTCGGGAGAAGGGTGGACGCGACTCTCCGACCATCGGAGATAGCGACGGCGCCGGGCCATGCCGCGCGAGAGGATGCTTATCGCGGCTGCCATCCACAAAGCGACGACGATCCATGGCGCCGAGACCGCGAATGCGTCTGCGGCGTCCGCCAAAGGATTCGCCACGCCGACGCGCGCGAACAGCCACCCGACGGCGGAGACCGCGGTGACGAGGGACGCCGCCACGCGGAGCGTCGGATAGGCCGGGGTGCGGGCGAGGATGATGAGCGGCGGCAGTACCAGTGCGACTATCGCTAGTTGCATTACTTCGATTCCCACGTTGAAGCCGAGAAGGCTCAGGGCGAGTTGTCCGCCGGATAGGTCGAGGGCGCTGAGGGTGGCCGAAAAGGCGAGCCCGTGGATGAGGCCGAAGCCGCCGGCGACCAGGGCTTCGCGACCGGGGAAGACCGGTCGGACGGCGTGGACCGCGGCGACCAGGATGCTGACGGCGATGAGGGCCTCGACCAGCCCTTGGGGAACGGGCAGGCCCAGGGCGCCCAGTGCGAGGGTGACGGAGTGCCCGAGGGTGAACGCCAGGGTGATGCCGCCGATCCGGCGGACCGCCTGCCGGGTCGTCGCCGGTCCCTGCCACCGCCGGCGGGCCGCGATCAG
>JAODAY010000202.1 GCA_025463665.1 Microbacteriaceae bacterium | reverse complement strand
TCGAAGCGGCGGTAGAACTGTCCCACGGCCCAGAAGTCGCGTGGGGCAGCGACGGCGATGAGTGTGTCGGCCTCGCCGCTCAGCCGGGATTCCCAGTCGGCGGGCGCGACGGGCACCGCGAGGGTGACCGCCGCAGCGCCGAGGGCACGGGCGACCCGGCACGCGACAGTCGCGGTCGCGCCCGTGGCGACACCGTCATCGACGACAATCACCTTCTTGCCTGTGAGGTCGATCCGCGTGCGTCCGGATCGGTAGCGGGCGAGACGCCTGGCGAGCTCGGCGCCCTCGCGCTGCTCGACGGCCGCGAGTTCCGTCGCCCGCAGCCCCATGAGGCGCACGGAGTCTTCGTCGACGACGCGCACGCCGCTCTCCCCGATCGCCCCGACCGCGAATTCCGGATTCCGCGGGCTCCCCAGTTTGCGCACCGCGAGCACGTCGAGCGGCGCACCGAGGGCATCGGCGACACACCGCGCCACGGGAACGCCGCCCCGCGGCAACCCGAGCACGATCGTGTTCGCGGCGGGGTAGTCGCCCGACGCGAGAAGCAGTTCGGCGAGGCGCCGTCCCGCGTCGTTCCTGTCGGTGAAGATTGCGACCATGGCCGTGTATCAGCGGTGCAGGAGCCCAGCGCGTTCCGGGTGCTTGTCGAACCACTCGCCGACGTACCAGCACATCGGAACGACGGTGAAGTCGCTCGTGCGCTCGAGGTCGTCGACGGCATATTCGACTATTTCGGCCGCGTGACCCCGGCCTCGGTATGCAGGGTTCGTGAAGGCTCGCGTGAGAGACACGGAGCGGCCGTTCGTCGTGTAGTCGAGCACCGCGAGCAGCTCGTCGTCGTCGCGCAGCACGTAGCGGCGCGAGTCGGTCTCCTTCGTGAAGTGCTTCGTCACCCATCCAGAGTAGGACGGCGGCGACTCGATTGCAGGGGATTGCACGCGAGTGATGGGGGCACGGGAATACGCGCGGGTGTGTGAGCGCTGCACCCAGCATGAAACGCATCGGATTCCTGTCCTTCGGCCACTATCAGGATGTTCCGGGTTCTCTTGTCCACACCGCACAGGACTCCCTCCTGCAGACTGTCGAACTCGCGGTGGCGGCCGAGGAGATCGGCGTCGACGGCGCCTACCTGCGCGTGCACCACTTCGCACCACACTTCGCCTCACCATTCCCCCTGCTCGCCGCGATGGCCGCGCGCACGAACCGCATCGAGCTGGGAACCGGCGTGATCGACATGCGGTACGAGAACCCGCTGTACATGGCCGAAGAGGCCGCGATCACCGACCTCATCAGCAACGGCCGCCTGCAGCTCGGCATCAGCCGCGGCTCACCGGAGACCGCGCTGCGCGGCTACGAGTCGTTCGGCTACGCACCCGCGCACGGTGAGACCGATGCCGACGAGGCCCGCAAGCACACCGCGATGTTCCGCGCGGCGATCGACGGTGCGGGCGTCGCGCAGGCGAATCCGCAGATGACCGGGGGAGCGATGGGCGCCCTCGCCATCGAGCCGCAGTCGCCGGGCCTTCGCGAGCGCATCTGGTGGGGTTCCGGCACGCGAGCGACCGCACACTGGGCGGCGGAACACGGCATGAACCTCATGAGCTCGACCCTGCTCACCGAGGACACCGGTGTGCCGTTCGACGAATTGCAGGCCGAACAGATCCGCATCTTCCACGACACCTGGCGCGACTCCGGTCACGACTTCGCTCCCCGGGTCTCGGTCAGCCGCAGCATCATCCCGCTCGTGTCCGACGCTGACCGCAACTACTTCGGCCTGCGCGGCCAGGTCGAGGGCAAGGACCAGATCGGGCACCTCGACGGTGGGATCGCGCGATTCGGCAAGAGCTACATCGGCGAACCCGACGTGATCGGCGCGCAGCTGGCAGCGGATGCCGCGGTTCAGGCCGCGGACACCGTGCTCGTCACCATCCCGAACCAGCTGGGCGTTGCGTACAACGCCGCCCTGCTCGAGAGCATCGTGAAGCACGTGGCACCCGCGGCGGGCTGGCGCTGATCAGGCGCGAGTGTCGTCGCGCGCCTCGGTGAGCGTTTCGCCCGTGGGATCGGCGGCCGTTGCATCCGACAGTTCTGAACCGCCGATGGGCGTGCCCTGCCACTCGGTGAGGCTCCATCCGTCGTCGAACGATCCTTCGACCACGACGATGCCGGTGTTCATGAGGTCGTGCTGGCCGGCGAAGACCGGTGAGACGTTGCGTGCGTGACGCGCGACCCACACCCGGATGGCGGCGCCGTGGCTCACGACGGCCGCGGTCTCGGCGCCCGACGCCACGATCTCGCTGATGTCGGAGTCGAACCGGCCGAAGAAGTGGTGCCCGTTGGTGTTGCCCGGCATCTCCACGTCGAGGTTTCCCGCACCCCACGCGAAGACCGTCTCCAGATAGCCGCGCACGGACTCCGGATCGCTGCGCTTTTCGAGGGTGCCCGCCTCGATCTCGTGGATGCCGCCGAGCACGGTGACGGCAAGCCCGCGCTCCACGGCGAGGGGCGCCGCGGTGATCTGGGTGCGCACGAGCGTCGAGGCGAAGAGGGCGTCGATGGGCTCTGCACTCAGCGCCTCCGGTATGCGCGCGGCCTGCTCGAGCCCGAGGTCGGTCAGCCCGGGCCCGGGGTGCGCGGTGTCCAGTTGCCCGAGCACATTGGCGGGAGTCTGGCCGTGACGAATGAAGAGGAGCCGCATGGGCACAGCATAGGGGGCGAGACAGGGCGATGCCCCTGAGCCCCCACACCGCGTGCCGAAGTCGATCGCCGCGACATCCGCACGCCTGAACGGCTGTGTCGGTGGTGCCGGGTACCGTGCAACCATGAAGATCCTGCACACGTCGGACTGGCACATCGGGCGCACCTTCCACGGGCACTCGACGCTGCAGCATGTCTCTGCCGTGCTTTCGGCACTAGTCGAGGTGGTGCGCCGCGACGGAATCGACGTCGTCGTCGTGGCCGGCGACGTCTTCGACTCCTCGATGCCCTCCGCCGAGTGCTTCACTGTTCTCAGCACGGCGCTCCGCGAGATCCGCGGGGCGGGTGCCCTGATCGTCATGACGAGCGGCAACCACGAGTCGGCGACCAGGCTCGGCTTCCAGTCCGAGTGGGCGGGGTTGTCGGGCGTCCACATCGTCACGGGGCACGACCAGTACCTCACGCCCGTTGTCATCGACGACGCCTACGGCCCCGTGCTCTTCTACGGCATCCCCTATCTCGAGCCGTCGATTTTCCGCCACCGACACCCGGGCGCCGACCTGCGCACGCACGAACAGGCACTCCGGTTCGCGATGCAGGGCATTCGAGCGGATGCCGCGTCCCGCTCCGCGCCCGA
>JAODAY010000198.1 GCA_025463665.1 Microbacteriaceae bacterium | reverse complement strand
GCGTTGCTGATGAGGATGTTCTGCACGAGCTGTTGCGTGATAGTGGATCCGCCCTCGCTGACCCGCTCGTCCCTGAAGTTCTTCACCGCCGCGCGGGTGATGCCGATGACGTCCACGCCGTTGTGCTCGTAGAATCGCGCGTCCTCGGTGGCGACGAGGGCGTTCACGAACGTGGGGGAGATCTGCTCGAACGGCACCTCGATGCGGTTCTCGCTGTAGAAGCGCGCGAACTCTGCGCCGTTCTTATCGAGGAGCACCGTGTGCTGTGGGAGCGGGCTCGCGGGAGGCAGGTCGGCGGGCAGTTCGTCCCACAGGTCGGTCATCCGGTTCGCGACGTTCGTGGCGGCGAACACCGCAGGAAGGCTCATGCCGGCGAACATCGCACCGACGAGCACGGCCGACAGGAGCAGGGCGGCGAGGGGGATCAGTGGGTTGAATCGCGCCGGCTTGCTGACGACGAATGCGTTCGCGGCGATCTCGTCGAGTGTGACCTCGGTGTAGTGCCTCAACCGAGTTCCCCTCCACAATTGCGCGGTATGCACCGGTCATTGTTCTCGTACTGCACGCCAGTGCCCCCTTCACCGTCAACATCCGACGGAGACTCGACGCTACGGCAGGTGCACTGCGTGGGGCTAGGGGGTGGAGCACTTCGTCATCGGAATGAGATTGGGCGCCTACGATACCCACCCGACCGATTAGGGCCAGCTATTCCTCTGACCGACACCGCCGCCTACGGTGTAGCCATGAACACCTCACATGACACCGAAACCACCCCGAACGAACCTGCTGACGGCTCGACCGATCTCACGCCCGAACAGAAGGCACACACCGAATCCTTGCCCGACGGGTCCGACACCGACGCCGGCTCCAGCGACAGCGAACAAGGCGGCACCTCAAGCGGCGGTCCCGAACAGACCTGAGCCGCCCGCGGTGGATAACTGACAGAGTTATCCACATTGTGGACAAGTCGCTTGTTGAGAAGTGGGCGCCCACCCGGGCGCGTCGACGCGGCATCGATTCTCTGTCGCGACGACCGTCCCGGGCGGTCCGCCCGCCGAAACACACGCGTGTCGAGGGTGTAGGCGTGCGGCCCCCGCCGCGGCATCCGCGTGATCTCGCGAATTACACAGTCCCGAGACTCGAGTTTCGTACCTGTTTATAACCCTGTGGATAACTACAGGCCTGTAATTCGACAGTGTTCTGCACACCGCGTAACCCTCTTTCGAACATTTAACCGAAGGTGTGCTGCACGGCCCGGCGGTCGGGGAACGCACGCAATAGAGTCGACTCACCCGATATCCCTTACTTCTCAGAAACAGTCCTGTGCCCCATAGCCACGCATTGCACTCGGATGTCACGGTCGCCTGCCTGTGCTGCCGAGCCCCTCGCACGTTCCGGTTCACATCGCCGAGCGACCAGGTCGTCTGCCCCGAGTGCGTGCGGCACACAGGAGCCGACCGCGCCGAGCGTCGAGACACCGAGCACGTCGCGATGTGGGCGGCGCTCTACGCCCGCGAGCAGGAGGAGCACCGCCTCGACGTCGTCGCGGCCGAGGAGTGGACGGCAGGCGACGCGGCCACGATCGGCGGGCTCGAGGCGTCGGTGCGGCAGCTGACCGCGGTGATCGGCGGCGACTTCACCGCGGCGCCCTCGGCCGAGCTGCGCGGCCTGCTTCAGAGCGACGTGGTCGGACGCGCCGAACGGTCCGCCGAACTCGCCAACCGCCGCACCGACCGTGCGATGGCGCTGCTGTGGCAGCTGAGAGAGCTGCACCACGACGACGAGTCGAAGCCGGGTGTCTGCAGCTGCGGCCGCAGCCTCACGGTGTGCACCGAGAACGGCGTGCTCGGCGCACAGGCCGAGGCGATCCGCGACTGGGAGTCCAGCAACCTCGCCAGACTCGCCGCCGGCGAGCGACACGCGCTGCCAGAGACGCACCCTGCGGTCGTCGCGCCACCCGTCACCCGGCGCCCGGTGCCAGGCGATAGTAAGAGAAACGACAGACGGAGGTAGGAACAGATGACTCAACTACCCACGCGCCGCTCTCGCCCGATGGCTCCCCGATGAGCCGCATCGCCGCGGTCGCGCCCGCGCTGCCCTCCTTCGTCTACACCCAGAGCGAGATCACGACCGAGCTCGCGCCCCTCATCACCTCGGTTCCGGCACGCCGGGCGGTCATCGAGCGAATGCACGCGGCGAGCGGCATCGGGACCCGCCACACCGCGCTGCCCCTCGAGCGCTACCGCGAACTCGGCTCGTTTCGCGAGACCAACGACATCTTCATCGAGGTCGCGACCGACCTGGCGGAGCGGGCGCTGCTCATGGCCCTCGAGGAGGCGGGGCTCGTGGCATCCGACATCGATTTCGTGCTGTTCACCTCCGTCACCGGCATCTCGGCGCCGTCGATCGACGCCCTGCTCGTGCCCCGAGTCGGAATGCGACCGGATGTGAAACGGCTGCCGTCGTACGGTCTGGGCTGCATGGGCGGCGCCGCGGGCATTGCTCGCGTGCACGACTACCTCACCGGGCACCCGAACGCCGTCGGAGTCCTGCTGAGCGTCGAATTGTGTTCGCTCACGCTGCAGCGCGACGACGAGTCGATGGCGAACTTCGTCGCGACCGGCCTGTTCGGCGACGGTGCGGGCGCCGTCGTTATGGTTGGCGACGAACACCCGCTCGCGGGCGGCCCGAGGGTCGTCGCGACGCGCAGCGCGATCTACCCGGACACCCGCGAGGTGATCGGCTTCAACGTGGGCGGCAACGGCTTCGAGATCGTGCTCACCCCGGGTGTTGCCGACGTCATCGAAAAGCATTTCCCCGCGGATGTCGCGGCGTTCCTCGAGGCGAACGGCCGCACCCTCGACGAGGTCGACTGGTGGGTCGCCCACCCTGGCGGGCCCAAGGTGCTCGACGCATTCGCGAGCTCGCTCGACCTCCCCCGCTCGGCGTTCGCGCGCAGCTGGGCCTGCCTCGACCGCGTGGGCAACCTCTCGTCGGCGGCCGTGCTGCACGTGCTCGCCGACAGCCTCGCACTCGATTCCCCCGCCCCGGGCGACCCCGGCCTGCTCTTCGCGCTGGGCCCCGGCGTGAGCGCCGAATTCGTGTTGATGGAGTGGGCGTCGTGATCGCCTACATCGCGCTCATCCTCGCCACCGGTGTCGAGCGCATCGTCGAACTGGTCGTCTCCAGGCGCAACGCCGCCGCAGCCATGGCGCGCGGGGGCGTGGAATACGGCCAGCGGCATTTCCCATGGATGGTCGCGCTGCACACCGGCCTCCTTCTCGCCTGCATCGTCGAGGTGGGGCTGCTCGATCGCCCGTTCATCCCCGGCCTGGGCTGGCCGATGCTCGTGATCGCCCTCCTCAGCCAGGCCGGACGGTACTGGTGCATCGCCTCGCTCGGGGCGCAGTGGAACACGCGGGTCATCGTGGTTCCCGGCGCGGGCGCCGTGCGGGCAAAGGGTCCGTACCGTTTCGCCTGGCTGCCGCACCCCAACTACCTCATCGTCGCGGTCGAGGGCATTGCGTTGCCTCTGGTGCACACGGCGTGGATCACGGCGATCGCGTTCACCGTGCTCAACGCGGTGCTGCTGCTCGGCTTCCGCATTCCCACCGAGAACAAGGCGCTGCGCCGACTGACCCCGACAGCGGGCTGACGCGTGAGCGACGTCGACGTTATCGTGGCGGGCGGCGGGCCGGTCGGTCTGGCCGCTGCAATCGAGGCACGCCTCTCCGGCCTCACGGTCGCCATCGTCGAACCCCGTGACGGGCCGATCGACAAGGCGTGCGGCGAGGGCCTGATGCCGGGCGCCCTGCCGCTGCTCGAGCGGCTCGGGGTGGATCCGGCCGGGCACCCGCTGCGCGGCCTGCGCTACCGGGCCGGAGACGCCGTCGCCGACCACTACTTTCGCGGCGGAGAGGGCAGAGGCGTGCGGCGCACCGTGCTGCAGGCCGCGCTCGCTGAGAGAGCGGTCGAGCTTGGAGTGGAACGGGTGCCTGGCAAGGTGACGCGGATCGAGCAGGATGCCTCGGGCGTGACCGCCGCCGGGCTCCGCGCCGACTGGCTGTTGGGCTGCGACGGCCTGCACTCGAGCGTGCGCCGCCTCATCGGCGCGGAACTCCCTGCCCCCCGCCGCCGCCGGTTCGGCACCCGCCGGCACTTCACGGTGGCCCCGTGGTCCGACCTGATCGAGGTCTACTGGAGCGGTCACGTCGAGGCCTATGTGACGCCGGTCGCAGACGACACCGTCGGCATCGCGATGCTCGGCGGCAGGGGAACGGACTTCGACGACGAAATCGCCGCGTTGCCGCAGCTCGCCCGCCACCTCGAGGGTGCGGTGCCGGCGACGGGCCTGCGCGCGGCGGGGGTACTGCGCCAGCGCACGAGCCGACGCCGGGCCGGGCGGGTGCTGCTGGTCGGCGACGCGTCGGGCTACGTCGACGCGATCACCGGAGAGGGCCTGCGTCTCGGATTCGCCCAGGCGGCGGCCGCCGTCGGCAGCGTCGCGGCGGGCCGGCCGGGCGACTACGAGAAGCAGTGGGCGAGCATCACGCGCGACTTTCGCGTGATCACCTCGGGTCTCGTGTGTCTCGCGTCGTCGCCGCTGCGCCCAGCCATCGTGCCGCTCGCGCGGGCGCTGCCCCCGCTCTACGGCGCGGTCGTGGAACGCCTCGCGCGTTGAGGCGCGGATTTTCTACACTGGAAGCATGAGCCGCGACATTCAGCACGCACTTTCTTTCGGCAAGGCCGTCGGCGACTACGACCGCGGGCGACCGAGCTACCCGGATACCGCTATCGACTGGCTGCTCGAGCACGCGCCCGAGCGTCCGGTCGTCGTCGACGTCGGCGCGGGAACCGGCAAGTTCACCGCGTCGCTCGTGGCCAGGGGAGTCGACGTGACTGCGGTCGACCCCGACGCGGAGATGCTGGCGAAGCTCGCCCAGAACCTGCCCTCGGTGCACACCGCGGCGGGCTCGGGCGAGTCGCTGCCACTCACCGACGCGAGCGCCGACCTCGTGACCTTCGCGCAGGCGTGGCACTGGGTCGATGTCGAGGAGGCGTCACGCGAGGTGGCACGCGTGCTGCGGCCGGGTGGGGTGCTCGGGCTGATCTGGAACATCCGCGACGAATCGGTCGACTGGGTCGCCGAACTCAGCGGCGTCATGGGCGCATCGGAGGCGGAGCGCTTCGACAGCCTCACGCCCCCCGTCGGCGACGCGCTGGAGCGGGCGGACTACGCGGAGTTCCGTTGGGAGAACCCGGTGACGCGGGCGCAACTGCTCGCCATGGTCACCTCCCGCAGCTACGTCATCACCATGCCGCCAGACGAGCGGGAGGCGA
>JAODAY010000061.1 GCA_025463665.1 Microbacteriaceae bacterium | reverse complement strand
CCTCATCACGACCAACCTCGACAACGACGACGGCCTCGCCGTCGACTTCGTCGAGAGGCTGCAGTCTGTCTCCACGAGGGAACGCACCGCCATCTTCTTCACTCGCGGGCTCATCAAGAGCCCGATGGGGTTGTACCGCCGTGTCGACCGCTACAACGCCTTCTGCTCGGTCCGTGAACCGTGGCAGGAGGCCGTCACCTGCTGGCTCACCTGGCACAACGGACTCCAGCGGCGCATGCCCACGCGCACCCTCGGCGGAGCCCCCGCGTGGCTGCAGGTGGTGCACGGCACCAACGTCAGCAATCGCGTGCACGGCGCACTGACGACCGCCGAGGGGCACGAGCGCCTGTTTCCCGGGCTGCTCGACGGCGTTCCGCCGGTCAGCCGCGCCAGGCTCGCACGCGACACTCTCATCGAACGCCCCCTGCGCAACGTTCGCGACGGCGCACGGAAGCTGCTGAAGGCGCCTGCCCGGGTCCTGCTCAGCCCCGAGGGCTTCGAGCGGGCGAAGATGCTGCTCGCGTCACTTCGCCGCGCGGCGCCGTAGCAGCCCGAACCCTATGTCGACCAGCAGTGCGACGCTGGTTCCGACGATCGCGCCGAGGGCCATGATGCCCAGCATCGCACGCGGCCGATTGCCCTCGGTGTAGCCGACGGCGGCTGCCCCCGGCGACTGCAGCGTCGTTATGAAGTTCGTCTCTGACACACCCGACTCGGTCTGGCGCTCGCGGGCGATGCCTTCGATCTTCGCCACGATGCGCGCCACCTCAGCGCGCACGACGCTCTCGCTCGAATCGACGACATCGACGACGAGCACCGGATCGTAATAGGCCCGACTCCACTGCCCGCCGCCGTTGACGAGTGACACCGTCGAACCCTCGCGAATGCCCGCCCCGTAGAGGGTGGCCGCAGGCGACGCGAACTGGTCGTGCGCCTTGGATCCGTTGTACGTGCGCTCGACAACGGCGGTGAAGTTGACGAGCGCGGCGGGCGTGGGCGTGAGCGAGTTCGGGTTGAGAGGGGTGATCGGCGCGAGAAAAACGACGTTCACCTGCGACCAGTAGACCCCGTCTGACCTCGGCACAATGACCGCGGCGACCACCGTGAGCAGCGCGAAAACCGCAAGCACGTACCAGCGACGCACGAGCGCCCTGACCATACCGGTGATGCTCACGACCCGTATCCTCTCACGGCCGATTCGACCCCCGTATGGGGGGCGGCGGGCGGGAAACATCTCATTACACTGTCATCTGAACCCACCCGAAGGGCATTCAATGAATCTGCGAGATCTACTGCGGGGCGTCGCGCGCCGCTGGTACGTAGTACTGGCGGGACTGCTCGTTACAGGGGCGGCGTGCGCCGGCCTGTACGCGGCGGTTCCCCTTGAGAACACGGCGAGCGCCAACGTCATCCTCCTGCCACCGCAGACGGTCTACGGCGAAGACGGCAACCCGTTCCTCTACCTCGGTGGGCTCTCTCAGGCGGTCGACGTCCTCAGTCGCACGCTCAATGCCGAGGACATAAGGGGAGTCATCGAGAAGGAGAACCCCGACGTCGACTTCGAGATCGGCGCGGACTCCAGCTCGACCGGTCCGGTCATCCTCATTACGGCGAAGGGTGCCGACGCCTCAGCGGCCATAGAGACGATGTACGACGTTCTGGATGCCACGCCCGGCGCCCTGGAGTCGATTCAGGTCGGCCTCTCCGTTCCGCCGAACTCCCTGATCACGGTCGAGACGCTCGCCGCAGACTCCGAAGTCGAGGTGGATCCGAAGAACCGCCTGCAGGCGGTCATCGCCGCTGCCGCCGCGGGCTTCGTGGCGTCGCTGCTTCTCACCGGGTTCATCGACGCCCGGCTTGTCTCACGGGCAGCGCGCCGCGCCGGAGACGCGGAGATCGAGGCTGCAGCAAAGGCTGAGGCAGAGCGTGAGGCCGAGCGCGCACGCGAGACCGACCGCACACGCGAGGACGCGGTCCTGGTCAAGAACGAGTCGACACACCCCCGCTCGTCGGCGCTGACCCCTCTGCGCTGACCGAGATGAGCGGCACGCGCCTCTCTGCGCCACGCAGCCGGTCATTCTCGACGCGTCTCGCGCCGCCGGATACAGTGACGCTTCTCATCGTCTATCTCGTCGTTCTCTACGTGATTCCGTCCGACCGGTCGATCGCGGCACTGGGCGCCGCCGGTTCCCTCTCGGTCGTCTTCGGCTGCGGTGTTCTCGTCGTGTGGGGCTACTTCATCATCAATAGCTCCGCGAAGCACGCGCCACTGCGGCCGAATCCCGTTCGCGTGCTCCAGACCGTTTTCATTGTCGCCGTTCTCGCGAGTTACGTCGTCGCGATGACCCGCGCCATACCCTTCAATGAGATCAGCACCGCCGACACCGGACTCATCCGCACCGCGGCATGGGCAGGGATTTTCTTCATCACCGCCGACGGGATCGGCTCGCTGGACCGACTCGAGATACTACTGCGCCGGATGGTGATCGCAGGCACCGCCATCGCGACCCTCGGCATCGCCCAGTTCGCCACCGGGCTCTCCTTCGTCGATATCATCACAATCCCCGGTCTCGTTCAGAGCGACACTTACGCGAGCATCACCAGCCGGGGAGGCCTGGTGCGCTCCGCGGGCACCTCTACGCACCCGCTCGAGTACGGCCTGGTGCTGACCATCATCTTTCCGCTCGCGCTGTGCTTCGCCCTGCGTGACTCCTCCCGAAACGTGATCCGGCGGTGGCTCCCCATCGTGGTCATCGCACTCGGCATGACCCTGGCTGGTTCGCGATCAGCCATAATCGGCCTGGTGATCGGGGGCCTCGCGATGACCCCGGTGCTCAGCCGACGCGGACAAGCGTGGTTCGCCGCGGTGGCCGTGATTTTCGCGGGCATAATCTACATCGCGGCGCCGCGTGTGTTCAACAACCTCAGATACCTCTTCGTCTCCACGGGTGACGACCCCAGCTCGGTCTCCCGCACCGGCAGCCTCGGGGTCGTCTCCGACTTCGTCACGAGAAACCCGTTATTCGGGCGCGGATTCGGCACCTTCCAGCCGCAATATCAGATTCTTGACAACCAGTATCTCCTCGTCCTCGTCGAGACGGGCCTGTTCGGTGCACTGAGCTTCCTTGGGATCAGCATCGCCGCGATCGTCTGCTCGACCATCGCCGCGCGACGAGCGAAAACCCCGTTGGAGCGCAATATCGGGGCGGCCCTCGCCGGGGCGGTCGCCGGAGGAGCGGTGCTGATGACGTTCTTCGACGGGCTGTCGTTCCCGCAAGCGGCGGGCAGCCTGTTTCTCGTGCTCGGAATCGCGGCCGCCTACTGGAGACTAGAACGCCCGGCGTTCGACGGCGCGGCATCCGCCCCTGTCATTCGATAAGCGCCCGCAACTGTTGCGCCCGCGCACCCCAGCTGTGGGTCGTCGCGAACTCCCAGCGCCGCTGCGCCTCGGCGTCGCTCGACGGTAAGGCGAGCACCTCGCGCACCTTGCGTGCGAAGTCGGCGGGGGTGGCCGCCACGTCGATGAGATCGGTGTCGAGCCAGCCGACCGCGGGCAGGTCGGTCGAGACCACGGGCAGGCCGCTCGCAAGGTACTCGAGCGTCTTCAGCGGAAAGCTCGCCCGGTTGAACGCAGAGGTCGAGTAGGGCGTGATGCCGACGCCGCTGCGTGCCAACAATTCGGGCAGTCGGGTCTCGGGCACCTCGCCGAGCCAGGTGACGCCGGGGCTCGCGATGAGCCGGTCGAACCCGGCGGTGGCCTCCTGGCTGCGTTCTCGCCTCGGGCCGATGAGCGTCAGCGGAGTCCCGTCGGCACGCACAGCCTCGAGCACAGCGAGGTCGAGGCGGTCGTTCAGTTGCCCCACGACGACCGCGTCCGCCCCGGTCGGGGCGCTGACATTCTTCGCCGGACGGCAGCCATTGGAGAGAACGGAGACCGCCACACCGAGGCTGCGCTCCAGAGTGGCCGCGAGAACCGGTGAGACGGCGGCGACGGCGGTGCTGCGGGCGGCGTTTCGTTGCAGCTGGGCGGCGATGCCCTCGCTCGACAGCCCCATGAGCGTTGCCCCGGCGACCCAGTCGTCGGTCACGTACAAGAGCCGCGGCGCCGCTATGCCGTCAACGAACCGCTCCCGCACAGACGCCACGACCACACCGGCGACGCCGCCGCCGAACCGTCGAACGGCTGCCCGGATCGCACGCCCGCGCACGTAGTCGGAGATCGGGCGGATGCCGCGGCGCGACGCCCCCGGCGGCACCGCCGTCTGCAGCCGAACCACACCCGGCGCGACCTCTTCGATGCCCGTGGCCAGTGCGGCGTCGCGGGCCCGCATCCTGGTCAGTGCCGAGAAGGGCGGGTCGACCCACAACACCCGGCCGGTCTCGCCGAGGGCCGTCACGATGCGCTTGTCGGTTCCCGGCACGTCGCCCCATCGGCAGCCCGCGAGGTACACGACGAGCGGTTGTGGCGCGGTCACCGCGTGCCGGCCGTCGTGACCGCCCGTGTCGGGCGTGCGTTGAAGTCGTCGGTTCTCTCCGAGCCCATGGCCCGCCGCAGGCGCTTCGCGGCATAGTACCGCCCGTAGCGCACGAAGGCCGCGGCATCCGCCCCGACGGTCGTGCCACGGCCGGCGCGCTCGACGAGGGCCGAGTGGTATTGCTCGAGTTGCACCCGCGCGGCGTGGTCGAGCGAGAAACGGCTCTCGACGAGTCCGCGGCCAAAGGTGGCAAGCCAGGCACGGCGTCGCGCATCGGGCAGAAGTTCGCGCAGCAGGTACTCCAGCCGCGTGGCTCCGGTGCGGGGGTCGTCGCCGATGCCGAACCACCCGGCTTCGAGAAACTGACCGACGCTGTCGGGGGTGAGCACCTCCCAGAATCCGCCCTCGCCCTGCACGATGAGCGGCTTGGTGAATGCGAGCGCGCGGAGGGCGCTCCCACCCATTCCGAGTGTGACGTCGGCGCTCGCATAAGCGGCGCGCGGGTCGTCGAGCCGCCCGGTCAGCACGATCGTGCCGTCGCCCGCGCGCTGGTTCGCCGCGGCGGCGCGCCGCTCGACCTCGTCGCGCGCGGGGCCGTCGCCCACGAGAAGCAGACGCACCGGCATGGTCGCCGCGAGCTCCGCTACAGCGTCGATCGCGGCGAGGGTTCCCTCGAGCTTGAGCTCGCGGGCGAAGCGTGTGACAGACACGACCGTCAGCCGCGAGTCGTCGACGCCGAACTCGCGGCGAAACTCGTCGAGCCCGATATTCGCGCCGGGGTCGTTGAAAGCGAGGTCGACGGGAGGTTCGAGCAAGCCGACCCGGGTGCGCCCGAGCTCCCGCTCGTCGGCGGCGATCTGCTCGGTGCCGACGAGCAGCGGCATTGAACGGGGGATGAAGGGGGCGACAGCCATCGACATCACCGTCGCGACGGCGACCGCCGTGGGCCGCATCCTCGTGGCCAGCGCCGCCTCGAGCGCGGGGGGCCACTCGTAGCCGTGCAGAACCTCGAACCCCCGTGAGTCGACGAGGCCGGCGAGTGCGCGTAAGGTCGCCGGCGATGGGCGTCGGCCGGGAGGCGGGGCGGCAATGAACTCGAGACCGAGCTGGTCGATGCGGGTGAGCAGCGGCCCCTCGCGACCGAAAATGACGACCTCGTGGCCGAGGGCCGCGACCGCCGAGGCGATCTCCACGGCGTTCAACTGGCTGCCGCCGAGACCGAAATCGTGCGGATAGACGAGTACTCTCATGGGGCTGTTCTGCTCTCTCGATCGACAGGCTCGGGTGTGGGTGTGCCGACTCGCCGCAGGCTCGAGAGAGCAGCGCGCTGCCGGAAGAGCAGCAGGCCGCTCGCCGCGCAGGCGATGAGCCCGGCCGCCACGGCCGCGAAGAACGACGACTCTACGTACTCCGCGATGAGCCGTGACGCGACGAAGACCAGGATGCCGACGACGAACGCCAGCCAGGAGCGTGAGAGCACGCCCGAAGCCCGAACGCCGCTCTTCGCCAGACGCCATATATATATAGGAGTGACCACGACGACCGCGACGGCGGACTGGGCCGCTCCGACCCCGCCGATCTCGCCGCCGCTGGCCCCGAGCGCGAGCGCGGGGATGAGCGCGATGAGCCAGATGACCTGCACCGCGAGCAACGACGCCGATCGCTTGACCACGACGAGATAGTCGTAGGCGAGCTCGAAGAGAATGCGGAACGCCGCGAGCAGGGCAAGCCAGGTGAGCGCCGCCGCCGCCGGGGCCCACACCTCGCCGTAGACGAAGCGGATGATGGGCGACGCCGCCCCCGCAATGAAGAAGCAGACGGGAACCGCGACGGCGGTCAGCGCGCGCACGAGCGCGAGGAACGCATCGCTCATCTCTGCGGGCGCGTGCTGCAGTCGGGAGAACGCGGCCGGTGCGACGCTGCGCAGCGGCTGCGAGAACATGCTCACCGGCCAGCTCGCGAGGTTGAACGCGAGAACGTAGTAGCCGAGCATCGTGGCGCCGAGCAGTCCACCGATGACGATCTGGTCGGCATAGCCCACGGCGAACACGATGATGCTCGAACCCGCGAGCGGCAGCCCGAACGCGAGCAGGGGCCGCACGAACGTGCGGTCCCACCCCAGCCGGTACGGCAGCGGCGAGTAGACGAGGAACAGCACGGCGGAGATCACCGTTCCCACGATCCTGCCGATCGCGAGACTCATGGCGCCCATGCCCGCGAGGGCCAGCACGACGCTCACGATCGCGCCGGACCACACGTTGACCTGGTCGACGATCATGCGCGTGCCCTGCTTGAACTCGCGCTGCAGCAGGGCGGCCGGCGTTGCCACGAGC
>JAODAY010000195.1 GCA_025463665.1 Microbacteriaceae bacterium | reverse complement strand
TGCGAGCGGATGAGCGGGTCGCCCTCCGAGCTCTTGCTCTCGTCCTTGACCTCCTTCTTCGTCATGCGCGTCTTCTTGCGGTTGCGCTTCATGATGACGACGACGTCGGCTGCGGCGAGCACGAGGCCGGCGACGACGGCCGACTGGATGAGTGCCGTCGTGCCATCCGTCGCCGCCCCGATGAGCTCCGACACGGGCAGGCCGCCGGCGGTCATGAGAATCGGCGTGAGACCCTGCACGATGACCACGAGAACCGCCCCGACCACGACGGTCTTGAGCAGCGCCTTCACGCCGTTCCAGAGCGCCTGGGTGCCGAAGGTCCTGCCGAATCCCTTGACGAGATCGAACTGCTGGTAGTTGCCCGCGATTTTCTTGAAGTGGATGCCGCCCTGCGCCGCCGCGGCGAACAACACCGCGAGCGTCACCACCACGAGCATCGGCGTGAGAACCGCCATGATCGAGGCGAAGCCTGAGTCGAGGGCGTCCACGGCGAGCGCGATGTCGGGTCTCGCCGTGACAGCGCGCACCGTGAAGATCTGGTCGGTCGCGGCATCCGTGGCGCGCGCGATCGTGACGGGCAGCATGACGGCGACGGCGCCGACACCGACCCACGCCGTGATGTCCTGCGACTTCGAGAGCTGCCCCTTGGAACGCACCTCCTTCATACGCTTCTGGGTGGCGAGTTCTGTCTTCTCCCCGGAGTCGCTCATCGCCTCACCCCCGTCATCTGGTCGACGGCGCCCTTGGTGATGGAGCTCACGATCTCGGGCATCGCCACGAGCATGAGCGGCACGAAGATGAGGGTGAGCAGGATCTTGACCGGGAACCCCAGCGCGAAGGCATTGAGCGCGGGGGCCACGCGGGTGAGCAGCCCGAGGCCCGCGTCGGCGAGGAACAGCACGACGATGAGGGGACCGGCGATCTGCAGGGCGGCGAGCAGCATCTGCCCCGTGGCATCCGTGATCGCCTCGAGCGTCATGGAGAGGTCGAGGCCCGCTCCGACCGGGATCGCGGTGAACGTGCGGGCCAGGCCCCCGATGATGAGCTGGTAGCCGCCCGAGGCGAAGAGAAGCGCGAGGGCGAGCATCTGGAACAGCCGGGTGAACTGGGCGCCGTTGACCTGCAGCTGCGGGTCGAAGCCCTGGGCGAGGGTGAAGCCGCCGAAGAGGTCGATGAGGTTGCCCGCCGACTGAATCGCCGAGAAGACGACCATCACGAGAAAGCCCAGCACGGCGCCGACGACGAGTTCGAGCACGAGCGCGGCGATGAAGCCGCCCGTGTCTGGCGAGACGTAGCCCACAGTCGCGACGGGCGCGACGGCGAACGCGAGGCCGAGCGCGAGCATGCCCTTGATGCGCAACGGAAAGGCGTTGCTGGAGAACGGCGGCGCGATGACGAAGAAGATGGCGAAGCGCACGCCGGCGAGCATGACCGCCTCGATCCACTGCATGTCGACGGTGAATCCCATCTCACCCTCCACCGAGCAGACCGGGAAGGCGGGCGAACATGTCGTTCGTGAAGGCGACCATCTCCGACATCATCCAGTGGCCGGAGATCAGCAGGGCGATCGCGACCGCGGCCAGCTTCGGCACGAACGAGAGGGTGACCTCCTGAATCTGCGTGATCGACTGCAGCAGGGAGATGGCGAAACCCACGACGAGCGCCGTGATGAGAATGGGTGCGCACAGCTTGAGCCCGATGACGCAGGCCTGCACGGCGATGTCGAGTACAGCGTTGGTGTCCATCAGCCGCCGCCCTCATAGCTCGACACGAGAGAGGTGATGAGCAGCCCCCACCCGTCGACGAGCACGAACAGCAGGATCTTGAACGGCTGGGAGATCATGATGGGCGGGAGCATCATCATGCCCATCGACATGAGGGCGGATGACACGACCAGGTCGATCACGAGGAACGGCACGAAGATCACGAAGCCGATGATGAACGCGGCGCGCAGCTCGGAGATCATGAACGAGGGGATGAGCGTGAGCATCGGCACGTCGTCGGGGTTGTCCGGGTTCTCCGCCCCGCTCACGCGCGTGAGCAGCGCGAGGTCTTCTTCACGGGTGTTGGCGAGCATGAACACGCGCAGTGGCGCCGACGCCGCATCCACCACCTGGGTGACCGTCATCTGGCCGTCGAGGTATGGCTGCACCGCGAGCGTGTTGATGTCGCCGACCACGGGCGCCATGATGAACAGCGACAGGAACAACGCAAGGCCGGCGAGCACCTGATTGGGCGGGATCGACGGCAGTCCGAGCGCGTTGCGGGTCATCGCGAGCACGACGAAAATCTTCGTGAACGACGTCATCATGAGCAGCAACGCGGGGGCGACCGACAGCAGCGTGATGCCGATGAGCGTCACGATGGCCGAAGACGGCGATCCGTTCGGCCCGTTGATCTCTACGGTCAGCCCACCACCGTCCGGATCGGCCGGGTCGACCGGTGGTGTGGGATCGACGGGTTGGGCGTGCGCGCCCGTGGGAAGCACGAGAACCAGCAGCACGGCGACGACGACGACGACGAGCAGCGCGATGACGGCGAGGCGGGGCAGTGCCGTGCGTCGCGAGGCGGCGGTCACTTGCCGCGACCGAGCGCGGCGGCCGCTTGTCGCCAGGTGTCGCGCGACAGGATGGAGCCGGCGAGCGCGGCCGAGCCCGCCCGCGCGGCCCTGCGGCCGGGAAGCACAGTGGTATCCGCCCGGTGCGGTGCGGTTGCCCTCTCCGCCGGTGTGGCCGCGAGCACGTCCGCGAAGGCGGGAGCCTCGGGCGCCTCGGCCTCGTTCAGCACCGAGACCGAGTGCTCGGTCACACCCAGAACGAGTCGCTTGCCTTCGACGTCGATGACGACGACGGAGGACTTGGGGCCGACGGCCTGCTGTGCGAGCACAGTGATGGGCGTGCTCGCGCCACGCGCGCCCGCACCGCGGCTGAGCCGTCGGTGCAGGAACCACATGAGCCCGAACACGACGCCCAGCGACAGCGCCACGCGCAGTGCGACGACCGCGGTCTCCACTTAGGAGAGGCTCTCGACGACGTCGAGGATCTTCGTGATGCGCACGGCGTAGTCCTGGTCGATCACGACGATCTCGCCGTGGGCGATGAGGCGTCCGTTGAGGAGCACGTCGGCGGGCGCACCGGCGGATCGGTCGAGTTCGATGACGGCCCCCGGCTCCAGGCCGAGCACGTCGCGAACGGGGATGCGGGTGCGGCCGATCTCGACGGTGAGAGACATCTCCACGTTGTTGATTCGCCCTAGCTTGCCGACGATCTCGTTGTTGTCTACGCGCCGGCCGCCGGCGAGGATGCTGCTCGACCGGATGCGGATCGCGAACCACCCGGCGGTGACCCCCGCGTTCGCGAGGGCGAAGACGGTGGAGGTGCTGTCGGCGAAGATCGCGCTTGCGTCTTCCTCGCGACCGTCGCCGAGCACGCCGACTCCGAGCACC
>JAODAY010000039.1 GCA_025463665.1 Microbacteriaceae bacterium | reverse complement strand
CCACGACTGCTGCAGTTCGCGGCCAGCTGGGAGTCCGAAGTGAGTCCCCGCGTCAAGCCCACGCTGGTCGGCGTCTGAACAACTGCACTTACGACGGCACGGCCGCTACAAAGTCGGTTCACATCATCGTCTCGCCTGCGCTTCGGAGGTCGCTGCTGTTCTGACCACCACGTATCCATGCGCGAATCGAACGAAAGTGAACACGTGATCTATCCGACAGTTGATGCAAATCCGTATCGATGGCCATACGACAATCAAATCGATCCGAAGCGCACGGCCCTGCTGTGCATCGACTGGCAGCTGGATTTCTGTGGCGCAGGCGGGTACGTCGATCTCATGGGATATGACATCAACGCCACCCGCGCCGGCCTTGCACCCACTGCTCGGGTCCTCGCCCGCGCTCGTGAGCTCGGAATGACAGTGATCCATACCCGCGAAGGACACCGCCCAGATCTCTCGGATCTCCCTCCGAACAAACGCTGGCGCTCAGCACAGATCGGTGCCGAAATCGGCTCGCCAGGGCCGTGCGGGAAGGTACTCGTTCGCGGTGAGCCCGGCTGGGAGATAGTCCCCGAGGTAGCGCCGCTGCCTGGCGAACACGTGATCGACAAGCCGGGTAAGGGAGCTTTTTATGCCACCGATCTGGACTTAGTTCTTCGCAACGCGGGGATCACCCATTTGATTCTCACTGGCATAACAACTGACGTGTGCGTGCACACAACGATGCGCGATGCTAACGATCGCGGTTATGAATGCCTGATCTTGTCCGATTGCACTGGCGCAACGGATCAATCAAATCACGATGCCGCCCTGCGGATGGTAACGATGCAAGGTGGCGTATTCGGTGCAGTCGCCGACTCCCACGCCCTGCTCGCCGCCCTGCTCGCGGAGACGGCGGCATGACTACACCAACCGAAAGGGTGCGCGCAGCGTTCATAGCTCTGGCGGAGAGCAACGGCTCGGAAGCTGCTCGACCGGAAGCATGGATCACCGTTCGTTCCGAAGCGAGTGCAATGCGTGATGCAGAGCAGGTCGAAGCGCGCCTTGCTGCCGGTGAGGATCTCCCCCTCGCCGGAACGGTGGTCGCAGTTAAGAACAATATCGATGTGGCGGGTATCGTCACGACGTGCGGTTCAGCGTCAATGCGTCGGACACCGACCGAACACGCTACGGCGGTTCAGCGTCTTGTCGATGCAGGATCCGTCATCCTCGGCGTCACAAACCTCGATCAATTCGCTACCGGGCTTGTCGGATCCCGCAGTCCCTATGGAGCGGTCCGGGCGGTCCACGATTCAACGAAGGTGTCAGGCGGATCCAGCTCGGGTTCCGCTGTTGTCGTAGCCCTCGGCATAGTTGACGCTGCCCTCGGTACGGACACAGCCGGCTCGGGGCGAATCCCGGCCGCCTTCAACGGCATCGTCGGCCTGAAGCCAACCCTTGGGCTGGTGCCGACCCGTGGTGTGATCCCGGCTGCGCCCTCTTTTGACACGATCAGCGTATTCGCTCGAGACATTACGACCGCAGAACGATTTGGTGAAGCGATTACAGGCGTGGATCCGCGCGACTCGACCAGCCGGGGCTGGCCCGCTGACGCGCCGCATGCGGCCAGTCCGGCACCCCGACTGGTCATACCGAACGAGAAAGCACTGGCAGTCCTGTCGCCGTCGTGGCGGTCCGCTTTCGCGGCCGCAGTCGATACATGGGTGAGCCTTGGCGCCGTAATCGACGAAGTGGACATTGATCCGTTGTTGCAAGCGGGCAGACTGCTCTACGACGGCGCTCTAGTGGCCGAACGAACAGCCGCCTTTGGCGATTTGATCAAGAATGCGGCGGACGCGGACCCGACAGTCGCATCGATAGTTGCGCGAGGCGCAACGATCACGGGAGTCGAATACGTCCGCGATCGCCAGAAGATCCGGGCTGCCGCAGCATATGCGCGGGCTATTCTTGCCAACGCCGATGCCTTGCTGCTGCCTTCGGCACCAAACCATCCGTCAATCGATGACCTCTTGCAAGACCCGATTGGACTCAACAGCGCACTTGGACGATTCACGAACTTCGTCAACCTGACCGACTTGTCCGCGATCGCCATACCAGCGGGAACAGTTGATGGAGGACCGTTCGGGGTGACACTCGTCGCGCCGGCGTTCCACGACGCCGTGCTTGCCGACCTCGCGCGGCGCTTCGCAAATGTGCCTGCCACGACCAGTTGGGGACCACCCGGTACCGCGGTCGCGGTCTTCGGCGCTCACATGCTCGGACAGCCCCTCAACAACCAGCTCACTCGGCTCGGTGGACGAAAAATCGACGACATCGTCACCGACCCCGAGTACCGAATGCGCGCCCTACCAACCGTTCCAGCCAAACCGGGCATTGTCAGGGTCAAGGCAGATGGCAAATGCATTCGCGGCGAACGCTGGCTCCTCTCGCCTGCGGCGCTGGCGGAACTAATCGATGATTTAGTCGAACCGATGGTGCTCGGGCGCGTCCGCCTCAATGACGGCACCACCGCCATCGGCTTTCTCTGCGAACCCATCGTCGCCGAAATGGGCGACGATATCAGCGAACGCGGTGACTGGCGTACGTACCTCGCTGAGACCGCAAAGCCTCGCGACTGATGCCGCTCCAAGCCGCTTGTCCCGGCGACGACGTCGCATCGCCGACGCTACCGCTCGGCCGGACTGTCGTCCGTCAAGTTCTTCTTCTGAGTCGGTGCTGCCTCTTGCACAAGACATGGAGGAAGTTTCGCAGTGCCGGGCATGTAAGAGGGCCAGCCCGGTGACGGATCTCCGGACTGGCGCGCACCGAGTACAGCGGCGCCTTCGGGTTCGGTGAACCCCCGTTCAGGTTGAGGGTCTCCCCGATCACGTAGCCCGACTCGGCCGACGCCAGGAACACGTAGGGAGGGGCGAGTTCGGCCAGACGGCCATACTTGGCCGCCGACGGGACTCCCCCCCATCATGAAACAGCCATGAGGCTGTTCGCACTATGGCGTGATCATGAGATTCCTACCAGCGCGATATGTCCCCGAGCGAAACATATCGGCGTAGCGAACCCTTCCACTTGGCAGAAGCAGCGATGCGTCCGTAGTCCTGACTGTCCGCTCCCCTGTCTCGCAGTTGGCGTTGAGGAGACCGTCCACGGAGACGCTCATTGAATAGATCAACATAGTTCGAATCCGCCTTTATGTGAACACGTACACATGGATGCCAGCAGGGGCAACCACAGCCTGCGCACCACCAGCCGACCCGGTGCATGAGCTCCTCCCGGTCGGAAGGCAGTCGCCCACGCGCGCACGCCACGTCAGCGCAGGAGGTCGCCGCCGCGGGACTCTGGACAGCGCCCGCGCGTGACGTCGGTTACGATAGCGCGGCGGCTAGCGCGAATGTGTTGCACATATGACCGTCTACGAGACACACCCCTTCATCCGTGCCTGATTCGGCGAGCCGTGTTCCATGGCCCGTGTCCGAGAGCTATGTGCCGTGAGCGGCGTTCGAGATACATCGTGGGCCCGAGCCGTAATCAGTCCAAGTCGAACGAATTCACGATCGAGATAGACCCATGTTCCCTCTTCGGCACGACGGGCGGTGTGGAAGGGCTGTTGTAGCGGTTCCTCAACCCTTAACCGCGCCCCCCATTCCGGCGCTGCGCAGGAAAACGCGCTGGAAAACAAGAAACAGCAGCACGGGGATCAGAGTGGCGATGAACAGCGCCGCCAGGAACACGTCAAGTTCGGTGGTGCTCTGGATCGCCGGTAAGCGTACT
>JAODAY010000030.1 GCA_025463665.1 Microbacteriaceae bacterium | reverse complement strand
CGCTCGGACTCCAGCTGCTGGCGCTCGGTCTCGAGTGCGGTGATCTGCGCGCGCTGTGCCGCTTCTGCCTCTTCGAGCTTGGCGCGCTGCGTCGCTTCGACCTCTTCGAGCTTCGCCCGCTGGGTCGCCTCGAGCTCTTCGAGCTGCACGCGCTTGGCCGCCTCGATCTCGTCGAGTTCTGCGAGCTTGGCCGCCTCGGCCTCTTCGAGCTTGACGCGCTGGGCGGCCTCTGCCTCCTCGGCTTTGACACGCTGGGCGGCTTCGGCCTCTTCGGCCTTGACGCGCAGGGCGTTCTCGGCCTCTTCGAGCTTGGTGCGCTGGGTGACCTCGGCGTCCTTGAGCAGGCGAGCAGCCCGGTCCTGACCTTCGGTGACGAGCGCGTCGCGCTTCTCGACGCCCTCACGGACGTGCTCCTCGTGCAGTCGACGAGCGAGCTGGAGGAGGTTGTTGGTGCTGTCGGGCTCTACGGTCTCGGCGCTCGGCGCGGTGTACGCGGGCACGGCGGGCTGCGGCGCCGGAACGGGCTCGGGGGTCGGGGCGGCGCCGGCGGGCGGCACGACGAAACTCGACGCGGATGACGCTGCCGATCCACCGCCGCTGAGCTGCAACTCGGCCATGCGGGAGTCACTGGCGACGACCCGCTGGTGGAGTTCTTCGTTCTCCTGAGTGAGTCGGCGCAGTTCGACAACCACCTCATCGAGAAAATCGTCGACCTCGTCCTGGTCGTAGCCTTCGCGAAACTTGGTCGGTTGGAACCGCTTGTTGACTACGTCTTCAGGAGTCAAAGCCATATCCGTCACCTCTAACACTTTCTTGGACTGGTCGTAACGTCACAGTAACGCTACCAATACTTGGTTGGATCTCAGCGGGCACGCCCGCCGATCAATCTGTTCAGACTACAGCGAGCTCACTATTGGATGAATCCCCGCACGATGTAGCTGAGGATGATCGCGGCGACAAGCACGATGCTCCAGGAGAAATCGATGACGATGCCGCCCGCGCGCAGCGGAGGAACGACACGACGAACCGCCTTGATCGGGCGGTCGGTGACCGTGTACACGAGTTCGGCCAGCACGAGCACGAGCCCGCGCGGGCGCCACTGCCTCGCGAGCATCGCAGCGAGGTCGAGGATGAACCGAGCCCACATGATGAAGACGAACAGGTTGAGGGCTATGTAGAGGATCGTCGCGACGATCGAGACGCCGTTCACCGGCGGAACAGACTACGCGAAAACGTGGTGTCGAGGGGCCGGGCGGGGTTCACTGCTGCGCGAAGAAGGAGGCGTCGACATCGCTCTCCGCCTCCGCCTGGTCTCCACTGACTACGACGTGGGCGGGCGAGAGCAGGAATACCTTGCCGGTGACGCGCTCGATCTTGCCGTAAAGACCCTGCGACAGTCCGCTCGCGAAGTCGACCAGCCGACGGGCGTCGGGCTCGCTCATCTGCGAGAGGTTGATGATGACGGGGATACCGTCGCGGAAGGTCTCCGCGATGACTTGCGCGTCTTTGTACTGGCGCGGGTGCACCGTGAGGATCTCATTCATGTCAGCTTGTCCTGCCTGGCGCGTCGCGGTCGGACGACGCAGCGGTGTTACGGGTGCGCGGGTGGCCGCTGGGCCTGCGGCGGCAACGGTCGTGGGTGTGGCGGTCGGCGTGTTCGCCACCGGTGCGACGGGCGCATTCGGCTGGTGTGCGTCGTAGTCGTATTCTTCGTCAGCGAGACCGAGGTAAACCATCGTCTTGCGCAGTGGGTTGGCCATTGTCATCCTCCGTGTATAGCTCCTGTGTCCAGATTAACCGGGCAGTGGTCGGTTTCCCGTTATTGCGGTGCCAATCCGCAGGTGTGTCGCTCCCTCGAGGATCGCCTCGCGGTAGTCACTCGACATGCCCATCGACAAGGCGGTGGCGTCTGGCGCGATGCGCACCAGTCGCTCGCCCGCCTGTCGAACTGTCGCGAACGCGGCACGAGGCTCCGAGCCGAGCGGAGCGACGGCCATGAGCCCCATGAGCCGCATCGCCGGGCTTGCGAGCACCGACTCGGCGAGGGCGTCGAGGCCCCCGGGTGCGACTCCCCCGCGCGACGCGTCGTCGGTGAGGTTGAGCTGGATGAAGACGTCGACCGGGGCAGCGGCGGTGCCCATGTGAACCCTGTCGATCGCGGTGGCGAGCGAGAGGCGATCGAGAGAGTGGATGACGCGGGCGAAATCGAGAACGAGCCTCGTCTTCTTGCTCTGGAGCTGGCCGATGAAGTGCCACTCCAGGTCGAGTCCGGCAAGTTCGGCAGCCTTCTCGGTCGCCTCCTGCTGCCGGCTCTCGCCGAAATGACGCACGCCGAGCGCGGCGAGTTCGGCCACGAGAGATGCCGGGTGGAACTTCGTGACCACTATCGTCGTCAGCCCGCCGGGTGCTCGACCTGCCTCGCGCTCGGCATCGGCTGTGGAAGCGGAGACGAGCGCGAGGCGGTCGGCGAGCCCGGGCGGAACGAGATCAGACATCGCGCTCCCCCGCCCGTGTTCGCTGTTACTTGAGGAAATCCGGGATGTCGAGATCGTTGCTGTCGTCATCATCGAATGTGCGGTCGACCGGCGCCGTGGCGACGGGCTCCGGCGCGGGCGTCCACGCGGCGCGCGGCTGCTCGTCGGCCGCGGTCGCACCCGTCGAGCCGGGTGCGCGGTGCGCCTCGGACGCCTCGGGCGTGACGAAGTTCGAGCGCTTGGTCTCGAGCGCCTTCGCGACTGGTTCCCCGCCGTCGAATCCGGCGGCGATGACCGTTACCCGCACCTCGTCACCCAGGGTGTCGTCGATGACGGCACCGAAGATGATGTTGGCCTCGGGGTGCACTGCCTCTTGAATCAGGCGCGCCGCATCGTTGATCTCGAAGATTCCGAGGTTCGACCCGCCCTGAATCGAGATCAGAACGCCGTGGGCGCCGTCGATGCTCGCTTCAAGGAGGGGGGATGCCACGGCGAGCTCTGCGGCCTTGATGGAACGGTCGGCTCCGCGGGCGGAACCGATTCCCATGAGCGCTGAACCCGCACCCTGCATGACCGAATTCACGTCGGCGAAGTCGAGGTTGATCAGGCCCGGAGTCGTGATCAGGTCGGTGATGCCCTGGACACCGGCGAGGAGCACCTGGTCGGCGGTAGCGAAGGCCTCCATCATGCTGATGCCGCGGTCGCTGATCTCGAGCAGTCGATCGTTGGGAACGACGATGAGGGTGTCGACCTCGTTCTTGAGGGCGGCGACGCCAACCTCGGCCTGGGCAGAGCGGCGCTTGCCCTCGAACCCGAACGGCTTGGTGACGACACCGATGGTCAATGCGCCGATCGACTTGGCGATGCGCGCGACGACCGGCGCGCCACCGGTTCCGGTGCCACCACCCTCACCCGCGGTGACGAACACCATGTCGGCCCCGGCGAGGGCCTCTTCGATTTCTTCGGCGTGGTCTTCCGCAGCGCGGCGACCGACCTCGGGGTCGGCTCCCGCGCCGAGGCCGCGAGTGAGCTCGCGTCCGACGTCGAGCTTGACGTCGGCGTCGCTCATAAGCAGCGCCTGAGCGTCGGTATTGATGGCGATGAATTCAACGCCCCGCAGACCAAGTTCGATCATGCGGTTGACGGCGTTGACGCCGCCGCCGCCTATACCGACAACCTTGATGACGGCTAGGTAGTTTTGGTTTGATGTCACGTCCGGCCTCCGCTGGAAACTCTCAACCTCTAGTTGAGGTCTAAAGTTATACTCAGTTTATATTTACTGCTTTTAGGGTAGGTGTCGTTTCGCCACTCGCGCGCAATTTTTCCGCGTGTCGCGAAAAGTGATGCTCAGCGTGGCGTGACGACGACGCTTCCGGGTGCGGACACGTCGTATTCGACGAGCGAATCCTCGTCCTGATTGCCGATCATCGCCGACAAGACCCGGGCCTTGTAGTCCGAGTTGTCTGCGCTGCCCCAGACCACGCTCTGTCCGACTCCGCGCAGCACGAAGGTCACGTTGTCTTTCGTGGTCGCAGTGATCGAGTCGACCTCGGCCAGCACCTCGGGGGGAAGGGCGAGCAGGACCTCGACGACCGACCTGTACGCGGCCGACTCCGGGTCCTTTCCGGGGAGGTCGATGATCGGCACTCCCTCAGGACGCTCGGGCGTGGACTGCACGACGATTCCCGCCGGGTCGACGAGGTCGAACGTCGCGCCGCTCGCCACGGCGCCCACCGGCTGCCGCTCGACCACGTGGATCACGAGTTGGTGCGGCGGCACCATCTCGGTGACGTAGCTGCGGATGAGCGGGAACTCGGCGAGTTCCTTCGTGATCCGGCCATAGTCGATCAGCGCGAGAGGGGTGCCCATCTGCCCCTCGACGGCCTCCGCCACGTCACCGGCGCTGACGCGCGAGGTGCCGTCGACCGTCACGGTGCGCAGCGCGAGGAGCGGCGAATACACGGCGACGGCGAGTATGACGGCGAGTACGGCCACGATCGAGCCGAGAGTCAACCAGACCCTGCGACGATTTCGGCTGCGCCGCGTGAAACGTCGCACCTCGCCTCGCTCGAACCGGCGCCTGTCTCGTTCCGCACGGCGCAGAGCCGCGCGGGCCGAGCGCTCGCTCGCGCCCCGACCCGATGGGGGCTGGGAGGAGGGGGACGACGTCGTTCCGGATGAGCCGGTGCGGGGCGCCTCCGACTTCTGGGCGCCGGCCGCTGTCGGTGTAGTCGGTGCGGTCGCTGCTGCCGTCGATGCTGCTGTCTGTGTCGTCGCTGCTTTTTGTGCCGCCGTCGGCGAGTGCAACGGGATCGGCCGTCTGGCCGTTCCCGATTCCGCCTCGGCTGCCGCACCCTTGCCCGCCGACGCGCGCGCGGCGGCCGCCTTCTCCGCGTCGCCCGCACGCGGCGGGTCGAATCCTTCCGGCCTTTTCACCGTGGGTGCTAGACGCGAGGAGCGGTCGGGACGCTCTCACCGAGAGCGGCGAGCACCTGGGGAACGATGCGATACACGTCGCCACAGCTCAAGGTCATGATGATGTCGCCTTCCCTGGCAATCGCGGCCGCGTGCTCCGCCGCCGCCTGCCAGTCGGGCAGGTAGCTGACGCGGGAGGGGTCGACGAACCGCTCCGTAACGAGGGCTCCGGTCACTCCCGGCACCGGGTCTTCGCGGGCACCGAACACGTCGAGCACGATCGTGTCGTCGGCGAGCTGCTCGTAGACACGAGCGAAGTCGCCCGCCATCAGCCGCGTGCGACTGTACAGGTGTGGCTGGTGAATCGCGATGAGACGACCGGTGCCCACGACGCTGCGCGCGGCGGAGAGGGCCGCCGCGACCTCGGTCGGGTGGTGGGCGTAGTCGTCGTAGACGCTCACGCCGCGCACGGTGCCGTGCAGCTCGAACCGGCGTTCCGTGCCACCGAAGGCGGCGATGCCGGCGAGAGACGACTCCGGGTCGAACCCGAGCCCGACGAGAACGGCGAACGCCCCGGCGGCATTGAGCGCGTTGTGCACCCCGGGCACGCGCAGCGTCGCCGGGTAATCGGCGCCTTCATGGGTCACGATGAACGAGACCGGGCCCTCGGCGACTATCGAGTGGAGGCGCACGTCGGCCGTGGCATCCATGCCGAAAGTAAGAATCCGGCCGATGGCCGCGTCGCGGTCGCGCAGCGCGGTCGTGACACGCACGGCACCGGGGTCGTCGCTCGAGATCACGACGAGCTCGCTCGCCTTGCCCGCGAACTCGATGAAGGCCTCGTCGAAGGCCTCGTGCGAGCCGTAGTGGTCGAGGTGGTCCGCGTCGACGTTGGTCACCAGGGCGACGGCCGTGTCATAGAGAAGAAACGACCCGTCTGACTCGTCGGCCTCGACGACGAACAGCTCACCGGATCCCCGGGCGGCGCTCATGCCGATCGACTGGATCACTCCCCCGTTGACGAAACTCGGGTCGGCCCCCAGCTCGAGCAGGGCGGTGATGATCATGCCGGTCGAGGTGGTCTTGCCGTGCGCGCCGGCGACGGCGACGAGACGCTGGCCGCTGATGAGCCAGGCGAGGGCCTGGGATCGGTGCAGCACGGGGATGCCGCGCTCCACGGCGAGGAGGTACTCCGGGTTGTCCGGCCACAGTGCGCCCGTGAAGATGAGCGCGTCGGCGTCGGCGAGGTTCTCGGCGGCGTGCCCGATCGACACCGTCGCGCCGAGCTCGCGCAGCGCCTGCGTGTTGTGGTTCTCGCTGCGGTCGGAGCCCGTCACCGTGTGCCCGGCGGAGAGGAAGAGCCGGGCGATGCCGCTCATTCCCGAGCCGCCGATGCCGACGAAGTGCGCCGTGCCGATTGTGGTCGGGAGCTCCTGGGAGAAATCGGGGGTGATCATTGCAGAGATTTTACCGTTCGCTGGGGGAAATCGCGGGAGGCTGGTGGGCGGCGCGGGCGCTGTCGATGAGGTCGACCATGCGGTCGGCACCGTCGAGCACACCGACAGTCAAGGCCAGGGCGCCCATCTCCGCTATGAGCGCCCCATCGGCGAGGAGAGGCACGAGCGACTCGCGCACCCACTCGGGGGTGAACTCGGCGTCGTTCACGAGGAGCGCTCCCCCCGCCTCGACGGCGTCCTCGGCATTGAACCGCTGTTCGCCGTTGCCGACCGGGTATGGAATGTAGACGGCGGGCACGCCGACCGCCGAGAACTCGCTCACGGTGGCCGATCCGGCCCGCGAGATGGCGAGGTCGGCAGCGGCGATGGCGAGTTCCATGCGGTCGCAGTACTTGATCAGGCGGTAGCCGTCGAGTTTGGGGTCGACGATCTCCGAGCGGGCGCCCGCGATGTGCAGCACCTGCCACCCGGCGCCGAGCACGAGTGCGACGGCCTCTGAGACCGTCGCGTTGATATGCCTCGCCCCGGTCGAGCCACCCGTGACGAGCAGCACGGGCCGCGCGGCGTCAAGGCCGAAGAACTCCAGCGCTGCCGCGCGTGTGGCTCGGCGATCGAGCTGTTCCACCTCGCGGCGCAACGGCATGCCGACGAAGGTCGAGTGGCGCAGCTTCGTGCCGGAGAAGGCGACGCCGACGAATGACGTGAACAGCGCGCCGAGTTTGTTGGCGATGCCGGGCTTCGCATTGGCCTCGTGCACGACGAGCGGCACCTTTTCGCGCCACGCGGCCACATAGGCCGGGGCCGAGGCGTACCCGCCGAAACCGACGACGGCGTCGACGCCGCGGTCACGGATCATCGCGCGGGTCTCGTCGACGGCCCTGCGGAAGCCCGCGGGAAAACGCACCGCGCTCGCGGAGACGCGGCGGGGGAACGGGAGACGGGCGATCGTGAGCAGCTCGTAACCGCGCTCGGGCACGAGGCGAGCCTCGAGACCCTCGCGGGTTCCGAGCACGAGCACCGTGGCATCCTGTCGCGCGGAGATTCGGTCG
>JAODAY010000024.1 GCA_025463665.1 Microbacteriaceae bacterium | reverse complement strand
GGCCATGAGATGCGCAGCATGTCGGCGATGCTCGAGGCCTGCATGGTGATGTGCACGGCCTGCGCCGATGAGTGCATGATGCACGCCGAAATGAGTGATCACTGCAAGATGTGCGCCGAGGTCTGCCGCAACTGCGCAGACGCGTGCCAGTCGCTCATGACCTCGATGTCGGCGTCCAGCTAGGTCAGCCCCAACCAGGTAGGTCAGCCGGAGCCACGCCGGTTCAGTTCGCGGGGGCGGCAGTGCGCACGCTCACGAGCCTGCTGCCCACCGCGAGCACGCCGTAGAGACCATGCACGCTCACCGGTTCCCCCACGGCCAGAATCGGCGCGAGCGACACGCAGTGCCAGACCCGCAACGGCTGCTCGGTCTCGAGATCGACGAGGTCGATGTGGCCGTCGGACGAGATGCCGGTGACGATCGCATCGCTCCACCGGCTCGCGGTGGCGATGGCCGCCTGGCGCTGGATGGGGTTCAGTTCATAACCCGCCTCGAACGCGCAACGCATGGGCGCGACAACCCCGGTAGCGGGCCGATCTGCGGATGCGTTTGCGTGTGAGTTCGTCATGGCTCGAGCGTACGAGCACGTATCTCGGCTGTCACCAAGAACCGTCATACGACGAAACACGAACGGATGCAGCGTGCCGCCAGCCGCACCGGGGTGCCCTGCTGTCACTTTCTCGCCGTCAGCCCGCTGCGGAAGACGATACTCGGGACCGCGGCGACCTGGCTCCCCCGAGCGAGGGATATCACGCCGAGAGCCCCCGCCGCGGCATCCGGGTCTTTCTGATTGTCTAACAATCTGTTAGTTTGTAACGCAATTCAACGACGACGAGGTCACCATGACGACGGATGCAGCATCAGTTCGACCCGATGCCATCTACGTCGCGCTCCGTTCCGCGATCATCAGCCACGACACGCTCCCGGGAACCACCGTCACCGAGTCGGCGATTGCCATGCGCTTCGGTGTCGCCCGGCCCACGGCGAAGGTGGCGATCGAGCGCCTCGTGGCAGAGGGGCTGCTGCGCCGTGAGGCGCACCGCGCCGCGCGGGTTCCGCAGTTGAGCCGCGCCGACATCGTCGACCTCTTCGACAGCCGCGCGGTCGTGGAATCGGCAGCCGTCGGCAACCTCGCGACGGGCGGAACACTTCCGGCCGAGGCCCTCGACGCGCACAGGAGCCTGATCGCCAACGCCCGGCACAGCGAGTCATTCGCCCAGGAGGACATCGCCTTTCACCGGGCGCTCGTTGCCGGGCAGTCCAGTCCGCGTCTGGCCCGCATGCACGGCCTCATCATGGGTGAGATCGAGCTGTGCATCGGGCAAGTGCAGGCCGGTCGGCTGCTCACGGCCACCGAGGTGAGCGCACAGCACCAGGGCATCCTCGACGCCGTCATCGCGGGTGACCCCGTGCTCGCCCACCGACTGACGCGCGAGCACATCGCCCGGTCCCGTGACCTGCTGCTCGCCCACTTCGACTCATCCCACAACAAGAAAGTAGCATCGCGATGAAGAGACGCCTTCCGAACTACAAGGACCTGGCTCCGCTGATGCAGTTCAAGACCCCCGAGCTCAACGCGAAGAAGCGCCGGCTCGACCAGGCCCTCACCATCTGGGACCTGCGCACGATCGCGCAGAAGCGCACGCCGAAGGCCGCGTTCGACTACACGGAGGGCGCCGCCGAGGCGGAGATCTCGCTCGCGCGCGCCCGCCAGGCGTTCGAAGACATCCAGTTCACCCCGTCGATCCTGCGCGACGTGTCGAAGGTCGACCTGAGGTCGCAGGTGCTCGGCGGCCCGGTCGCCCTGCCCTTCGGCATAGCGCCGACAGGGTTCACGAGGATGATGCAGTCCGAGGGCGAGATCGCCGGCGCCTCCGCCGCCGCCGCCGCTGGAATCCCGTTCTCGCTCTCGACGATGGGCACGACGGCGATCGAAGACGTCAAGGCCGCGAACCCCACCGGACGCAACTGGTTCCAGCTGTACATGTGGAAGGATCGCGACCGCTCGATGGCGCTCGTCGACCGCGCCGCGAAGGCCGGTTTCGACACGCTGCTCGTAACCGTCGACGTTCCCGTCGCCGGGGCGCGCCTGCGCGACAAGCGCAATGGCTTCTCGATCCCGCCGCAGCTCACCGCGGGCACCGTCATCAACGCAATCCCTCGGCCGGAGTGGTGGATCAACTTCCTCACCACGGAGCCGCTGGCGTTCGCGAGCCTCGACCGCTGGTCGGGCACGGTTGCCGAGCTGCTCGACACCATGTTCGACCCGACCGTCACCTTCGATGACCTCGCCTGGATCAAGGACCAGTGGCCGGGCAAGGTCGTCGTCAAGGGCGTGCAGAACGTCGACGACGCGCGAACCCTCGCCTCCATGGGCATGGACGGCATCATCCTCTCGAACCACGGCGGCAGGCAGCTCGACCGCGCGCCCATCCCGTTCCATCTGCTCCCCGAGGTGGTGCGCGAGGTGGGCATGGACACCGAGGTGCACCTTGACACGGGCATCATGACGGGTGCGGACATCGTGGCGTCCATCGCGCTCGGCGCGAAGTTCACGCTAATCGGCCGCGAATACCTTTACGGCCTCTTGGCGGGCGGGCGCGAGGGCGTCGACCGCACGATCGCCATCCTCGAGGAACAGATCGCCCGAACGATGCGGCTCCTCGGCGTGACGAGCCTCGCCGAACTCGAGCCGCGCCACGTGACCCAGCTCGAACGGCTCGTGCCCCGCGCGCGCTGAGGCGGCCGCAAGGATGAGCCGTCGCGCGGCGTTTTTTCGCCGGCGCGGCCGAACACTCGGCCGCGACAGCGAGAATAGGGAGCGGAAGGCGGGGTGCGGTCCGCGGTCAGGCGCTCGGCTCCTTCGCGGCACCCGAGCGCACGACAGACAGCGGGCCCGTGACATCCTCGAGCGATCGCCTCTCGGCGTCCACCCCGAAGACGAACGCGATCACACCGCCGATGAGCATGATGGCCCCGCCGAAGAGGTAGCCGATCGTGAGCGGTCCGCGATCGGAGCCGTCGCCGATCAGCGCCCCGTAGATTGTGGGGGCGGATGCACCGGCGATCTGTCCTACGACGAAGAAGTACGAGATGGCCTGCGCCCGGATCTCGAGCGGGAACAGCTCGCTCACCGTGAGGTATGCCGACGAGGCTCCCGCCGAGGCGAAGAAGAACGCGACGCACCACATCAGCGTCTGGGTCGGCGCGCTCAGCGCCTCCGCCTGGAAGAGCAGGCCGGAGACGGCGAGCACCACCCCGGAGACGCCGTAGGTGAGGAAGATCATCTTGCGCCGTCCCCAGACGTCGAAGAAGTGACCGAGCAGCAACGGCCCGAGCAGGTTTCCGATGGCGAACGGGAAGAAGTAGTACTGCGTCGAGGCCGGATCGGTTTCATAGAACTTCTGCAGCACGAGGGCGTAGGTTAAGAAGATAGCGTTGTAGAGGAACGACTGGGTGACCATCATGGTCGCGCCCACGAGGGTGCGCTTGGGGTAGTCCTTGAACAGCACGCCCGCGATTACCGTGAACGGCACCCGTTCGGTCGGCGTGATCTCGAGGCCCTTGCTGATCGGCACCTCCTCGAGGGGGTGGCCCTCGGCGCGCACCTGCTCTTCGATGCGGTCGACGGTCGCCTCCGCCTCGTCCTCGCGGCCATGAGTCATGAGCCAGCGTGGGCTCTCGGGAATGTGGCGGCGCAGGTAGATGATCATGAGACCGAGCACCGGGCCGATGAAGAAGCCGATGCGCCAGCCCCAGTTCTCGTTGACGATGTCTGGGTTGAGCAGGAACAGGTTGGCGGCGGAACCGAGCGCCGCGCCGCCCCAGTAGGTTCCGTTGATGGCGATGTCGACCCGCCCGCGGTACTTCGCCGGAATGAGCTCGTCGATCGCGGAGTTGATCGCCGCGTATTCGCCGCCGATGCCCATGCCCGCGATGAACCGGAAGACGTAGAGGAACCAGACGTCGAACGAGAGTCCGGCGATGCCGCTGCCGACGAGGTAGATTGCGAGCGTGAGGATGAAGAGCTTGCGTCTGCCGAGCCGGTCAGACAGCCGCCCGAAGATGAGCGCGCCGGTGATCTGCCCGAGAAGGTAGATGGTGCCGGCGAGGCCCACCTCGACGGTCGTCATGCCGAGTGACTCTTGAAAACCAGCGGATGCCACGATCTGAATCTCCAGGCCGTCGAGCACCCAGGAGAAGCCGAGGCCGATGACGATCGTCCAGTGGAACCGCGTCCATGGCAACCTGTCCATCCTCGCCGGCACGAGACTGACTCGCGGTGTATCCGTGTACCCCGCCGCCGATTGTGACATCCCCGTCACCTTCCCCGGTGCGCTGCGCCGGTTCGCTATGGATTGTGAATAAGGCATAGTGCGCCCGGTGCCGGTCAGACGGCAAATCCCGCCCCGGTGCTTGCGCCCGCGGCGTCGGGGGCCTAGCTCTGCGCGCCGAGCAGGTCGTTCGCGACGGTCGAGTGCGCCGACTCCGGATCGCTGGGGTGGAACAGCCCCGCCAGTACGTCGCGGTAGAGTCGCGAGAGCTCCGTGTCGGCGCCGTAGGACGAGCCACCCGAGACGCGGATGGCCGTCTCGACGACCGACCGAGCAACGTCGACGCTGCGGGTCTTCGCGCCCACGAGCAATCGTAACCACGAGCCGCCGTGGTCGCGCAGCTCGTCGACGTCGCGGCAGAGCGACTCGATCTGCGGCCCGAGGCTGTCGAGTGCCATCGCGGCGTCTGCCAGCTGCCAGCGAATGTCTGGATCCTCCGCATAGAGACGCCCATCGTTCTTCAGCGAACGGCGCGTCGAGACGGTCTGAACGCCGAGTTCGAGGGCGCGGTCGGCGATTCCGGCGTAGACCGATGCGATGAGTAGCAGGAAGTCGGAGAACAGGCCGAAGATGTAGGCGTCGGCGGTCGGGCCGACGGGCAGCACGCGCACGATCCGGTCCGCCGGCACAGGAGCACCGTTGAGCAGAGTCGTGTAGCTCTGCGTGGCCCGCATTCCGAGCGGGTTCCAGTCGCCGATGGCCCGGTGGCCGGGCGCGTCACGCGCGAGCACCCCGTGCACGAGCCTGGGGTTCTCACGGTCGGAGTCGTCGCGGCCGAAGATGACCAGCCGGGTCCAGGCGGGTGAGAGCGAGGTGAAGATCTTGGTGCCGGTGAAGAGAAAGGATCCGTCGGGCTGCGGATCGGCCCGCGTGCGGGAGTCGAACATGACGCTGTCATTGCCCGCTTCACTGTTGCCGAACGCGAAGAGCTCACCGCGTGCGGCCTCCTCCGCCATCCAGTCGAGTGAGGGGTCACCACGCTCCGCCAGCACGCGCGCGATGCCCACCACCACGAGGTGCATGTTGATGCCGAGCGCCGTGGCAGGAGCGTGTGCCGCGAGCAGCCGCTGGTCGCGCGCCGTCTCGAGCAACGGCCGCGGCGTGAGGTACCCCGCGGCGCGCAGGTCCTCAAGGTCGTCGGTGAAGAAGGCATTGTCACGGTCATACCCGGCGGCGCGGGAGCGGATGCGGGCAAGCAGGTCTTCGGTGAGGATCGTCACTGTCACAACCTACCGACGTGGCATCCGCTTCGCTGGTCAGGCTCGCGTGCTCGACATGGCGAAGGTGCGGGCGGCGAGACCGCTCAGCGACGAGTTGTCGTATCCGAACACCGCCGATCGCGTGAAATCGCGCAACGGGTCGCTGAACCGTGCCGGAATCGCGGCTGGCCCGAAGAGAGCCCCCATGACCGACCCCACGGTGGCGCCATTCGAATCGGTGTCCCAGCCGGCTTGCACCGTGTTGCCCACCGCGGTGGCGAAGTCATTGCCCGACCAGAGCAGGCCGGCGGTGATGGCCGCCGCGTTGTTCACCGTGTGCACCCAGCTGTAGTGACCGTATCGCTGGCGAATCTCACTGAGCGCGGTGTGCCAGTCGAGGCCCTCGTCGTGCATCGACATCACCGCCGTGATGGACTCGGCAAGCCGGGAGCGGGGCGGCACAACGGCGACCGATCGTCTGATGACCTCGGCGGCGTCGTCGGAATCGAGTGCGCTCGCCACCAGCGCGGCGGCCCACATCTCGCCGTAGATCCCGTTCCCCCGGTGCGAGAGCACGGCATCCGTGTAGGCGGCGCGAGCGGCCGTGAACGGCTGGCCGGGATGGGCCCATCCGAACGCGTCGCCGCGGATGAGCGCGCCGATCCACTCACGGTAGGGGTTTCGGTGCCCGCCGACATCGCGGACGGGTATCCCATGGAGGAGATTGACATAGCTCGCTCGTTCCGCGGTGAAAATGCGGGAATACGGCAGGAAGGCGAGCCATGCCTCGGCGACGTGTTCCGTCGTCAGTGAGCTGCCGTGGCGCTCCAGGAGGTGAAGGCCGAGTATCGAGTAGTCGATGTCGTCGTCTCTGGCGGAACCGTCGATGCGCCCCTTCGTCGTCTCGGGCCAGTTGTCTTTCAGCCTGAATTCTGCCGGCATCGGTTGCAGCAACGGAACGTAGTCCCTGAGCGGGTAGGCGTGGCCGAGTTCGAGATAGCGGCGAATGTGGCCGGGGGTCCAGTGATCGCCGTCCTCGAGTGGCTTCCCGAGATTGCAGCCGACAGCCCGACCCAGCCAACTGCCTCGTATACGCTCCGCATCCGGGGCAGCAGCCGTCTCCGCTCCGCCACCGCGGCTGTCTTCGATCATCTCCAGATCGTCGGGTTCCTCGAACGACCAGTCCGGCAATCGGCTCAGGTCGCCCAGCTGGGCGAACAGTCGTTCCTGCCCGACGACGTCGTCGGCTGCGATCGCGAGGTGGTCTCGGTGAGCGGAGGACGTGTCGTATCCGGATTCCGTGAGCTGGTGCAGCTCATCGCGGAGGAGGTCCGCGACGTTGAGCGGATCATGCATTGGCTGAGAGCTGCTCGAAGCGCGCGTCGATCGCGGATGGCGAGAAGGTCTGGTCGATGACGAGGTGACGGGCACCTTGCACAGCAGCGTCGGAGCCGAGGATGCTTCTCGCAATGGTCAGCTCTCGATTCGCCAGAGAGACCGTGCGAGCAAGCACCGTTTCGCGCACGGCCTCGAGAAGCCGATCGCCCCCGCTCGCCGTGAGCGAACCGCCGAGCACCACGGCGGCGGGGTTGAGCAGGGCAACAGAGGTGGCCAGTACGTCGCCCAGGAGCCGTCCGGCGCGCTGCAGCAACTCGATCGCGGTGAGGTTGTTCTCCGCCACCAGCCGCGCGACGTCGTCGGGCGTCGATGCGGGTATTCCGGCCTCCATGAGCTGGCGGGCCACTGCGCCACCACTGGCTTCGGTCGCCAGGCATCCGACGGCGCCGCAGGTGCACAACCGCCCTTGCCCCGCGGGCATGATGCGGATGTGGCCGATATCGCCGGCGCCGCCCGATACTCCGCGCTCGGCCTGGCCGTGCAGGATCACTCCGGCGCCGATGCCCGTGCCCACCTTGACGAAGAGCACGCTGGGTGAATCCGGGTACCGCGCGCGAGCCTCGCCCAGACCCATCAGGTTGGCGTCGTTGTCGACGAAAACGGGCAGTCCGAGAACGTCGGAGAGTCGCTGCGCGACGGGAAAGTCGTGCCAGCCCGGCATCAGCGGCGGATTGTTGGGCCGTTGCGTGGTGAATCGGACGGGGCCGGGGATGCCTACGCCGACACCAGCGACTTCCGACAGCGACCGGCCCGAGCGCGCCAACAGCTCGGTCAGGCGCCGAGAAACGTAGCGCAGGACCTCGTCGGGTCCGGCGTCGATGCGAAGACTCGAGGTCGCTTCCATGAGGATCAGCCCGCCCCCGTCGATGAGTGCCACGTGCGCGTGCGCTGCCCCGAGGTCGACCGCAAGCACGAGCTGGCGGGACTCGTCGAAGCTGATGATCTTCGCGGGCCTGCCTGCGGAGCCGGCTATCTGTCCGGCTTCCCGCAGGTATCCCGCCTCCATAAGCTGCGTCATGCGCAGGGCGAGGGTCGACCGGGATAGTCCGGTGAGAGCCTGCACGTCGCCTCGGGTTCGCGCTCGGCCGGATCGCACCAGTTCCAGAATGCTCCCGAGCGAGCCGCTCGACGTTGTCGTCACAGCGTTATCCTTTCTCGGCTCCGGCCGTAAGCCCGCCGGTGAGCAGGCGCTCGGTCGAAAAGAACAGCACGATGATCGGCAGGGTCAATACGACCGACCCCGCCATGAGCACGGTGGTCGGCACCTCAATACTGCCCGAAAGCTGAGAGAGCCCCAGCGATACCGTCCATTGGTCGCGCTTGTCGATGAGGAACAGGAGGGCGAAGAGGAACTCGTTCCAGGCGATCATGAAGACGAAGAGCCCGGTGGCGACGATCGAGGGCAAGGACAGGGGCAGGGTTATGCGCCGCAGAATGCCCAGCCGGCTGAGCCCATCCATCAGGCCTGCTTCCTCGATGGCGACGGGCACCGTCTCGAAATAGTTGCGCAGCATGTAGATGGCCACCGGCACCGTCTGTGCCGTGTACACAAGGATCAGGCCCACGAGCGACCCGCGGAGTCCGATCCTAGTGAAGAGCACGAAGAGCGGGATGGCAACGACGATTGCTGGAAACAGGTATGACGCGAGGAACAACGTGTTGACCTGGCGGCGGCCGAAGAACGGCAGCCGCGCTACCGCGTAGGCACCGGGGATGGCCACCACCAGCGCAATGACGACGGAGCTGATCGCGACGATGGCGCTGTTTTGAAGAAGCTGAAGGAAGCCCTGCCCGCCTTCGCTCGTCGGAGCCAGAACTGTGGCGTAGGTGTCGAGCGTGAAGTCCTGAAACGAGATCCCGAGCGAACCCGGGTTGCGAAGCAGGCTCTCGATGGGCTTCACCGACAGCAGGAACATGTAATAGAAGGGGAACAACACCGCGAACAGGAACAGGGCGATGAGCACCCAGCGCAGAGCCGTGAGCGCGGACGTCGACGCGCGCGCGCGGCTGAACGTGCGTCTACGGTTCGCCGTGGTCGTCGGGACGGTCGTGGCGGTCATATTTTCTCTCCCCTGCGTCGAAGCACGGCCCAGTAGATGACAAGCATGGCGATGAGCAGCACTGCCATGACGACGGACTGCGCCGATGCGGCCCCCACGTTTCGCTGCACGGTGAGCAGTTCGTAGATCCGGACACTCGCCACCTGCGTGCCAGCCGCGCCGCCGGTGAGCAGGAAGATGTCGTCGAAGTCGTTGAAAGTCCAGATCGTGCGCAGTAGTGCCAGCACGCCGATTACGGGCAGCAGTTGCGGCAGGACTATGTAGCGGAACGACTGGAAGGGACCGGCGCCGTCGACGAGCGCCGCTTCCTCGGGTTCGGACGAGAGCGCCTCGAG
>JAODAY010000395.1 GCA_025463665.1 Microbacteriaceae bacterium | reverse complement strand
TCCACATGGACGGCGCCACCGAGGGCACCACCCAGTGGCGCGCCGAGTCCTTCCAGATGGTCAACTGGGGCGGCTACCAGGGCCACCACGCCGTCGACTTCGCCGCATCGGCCACCCTGGTCTCCGGCGCGTCCGGAACCGGGAAGTCCAGCCTGCTCGACGCGTACCTGGCCTTGATGATGCCCTCCGACACCCCGTTCAACGGCGCCTCCAACGACGCCGGGTCCGGCCGGGCGCGCAGCGTCGACCAGCGCAACCTGATGACGTACCTTCGCGGCAAGACCGACTCCACCCGGGAAGCCGACACCGGGGCAATGCACGACCAGGTACTCCGCGGCGCCGACGAGGCCACCTGGGGCGCCGTGGCGATGACCTTCATCGACGACAACAAGCGCCGCTTCACCGTGTTGCGCACCTACTTCGTGTCCCGCGGCGCGAACAAGTTCGGCGACATCTCCATGAAGATGGCCACCCGCGACGGCGCCCTCGACCTGCGCGACCTCTCGGAGGCAGTGGAGTCGAGGTTCGACAAGCGAGCCCTCAAGGCGCTGTTCACCGAGCTCGACGTCTTCGACACCTACGCGGCATTCGCGCAGACGCTGTACACGCGTCTCGGTATCGGCGCCAACGGCGAGGGCGCGAAGGCCCTGCGCCTGCTCGCGCGCATCCAGGCGGGCCAGCAGGTGAAGACCGTGGACGGGCTGTACAAGTCGATGGTGCTTGAGGAGCCGGCGACTTACGCGGCGGCGGACAAGGCAGTCGCCCACTTCGAGGATCTCGAGCGATCGTATGGTGCGATGGTCACCGAGGCGCAGAAGGCGCAGGTGCTGGAGCGCATCCCCGCGCTCTACCGCGACTACGAGTCGGCGACGACACAGGCCGAACTTGTCGACACGTTCGGCGTCACCCGCTCCGGTGACACCCCTTTCGGGTTGTGGAGCCTGCGCACCGAGCGCGTCATGCTCGACCGCGAGGCCGACAGCAATGCGGCTGACCGCCGCGACACGCGAGCGCGCGTGGTCGCTGCCCGGGAGACCGAGAGCCGGTTGAAGGCACGCGTCGCCGCCGTGCAGGGCCAACAGCGGGAGAACGGCGGAGACATCCTCGCCACGCTGCAGTCGGAGCTCGCGCTGCTCGGCGACGAGCGCGAACACGTCGCGGGCGAACGGGCCAAGTTCGACACGCGCGTCGAGGTACTGTCCGCGACGATCGGGTCGGAGGCCGACCTCCTCGCCGCTCAGGCCGCGGCCGAGCGGTTCCTTGCAAACCATGCCGCCGCCGAGGCGGAGCTCGAGGAGACCCGCGACCAGGTGCAGCGCCAGTCCTATCCGATTGAGGAACAGATTAGCGGGCTGAAGGAGGAGCGCAGGTTCCTCGCCGGGCGGGCCAGCCTGATTCCCCAGCACCTGCACAACGCGCGCCTCAGGATCGCCGAGGCGGCGGGACTGACCGCCGACGAGCTTCCCTTTGTGGCGGAGCTCATCGACGTTGCGCCGACGGAGCAGTCGTGGCGCCGCGCCGCCGAGGTCGTGCTGGCACCGATCACGCGCGTCATGCTCGTCGACGAGGGCCGCCTCGGCGAACTGGGGCGGGCCATCGACCCCCTCGAGCTTCCCGTGCGCGTTCACTTCGAGGGTGTCGCGCTTCAGCCGTTCGAGCAGCAGGCGAGCGATTCACGCTACGTCTCGGGCAAGCTCGTTCACGCCCACTCGCCGTTCTCCGGGTGGGTGCAGCGTCGCGTGCAGGCACCGAACGTCGACGCCCTGTGCGTCACCTCGGCCGACGAACTCTCGGGGGAGGGTTCTCGCGTCACCGCGAGCGGACAGACGCGTCACGGCAACCGTGGCGCGCATGGCATGAACAGGGACCAGAAGCCCATCATCGGTTTTTCGAGCGTCACCCGCCTCGACGAGATCGACGAGGAGCTGGCGACGCTCGCGGCGAAGGCGAACGCCTTCGCCCGGCTCTCGTCCGACGCCGGCAGCCGCATCGCCGCGCTGCGTCGCGAGAAGGAGGCACACCGCTTCGTTCTCGACACCGTGTGGTCGAGCATCGACGTCGACGGCGCCGAGGTGCGGATCTCCGACAAGCAGGCCGAGCGTGAGCGGCTGCTCGCCGGAAGCGACGTGCTGCGCGCCCTGCAGGCGGAAGAGCACAGGCTCTCGGCCGAGCTCGAGGCCGCCCAGAAGCACAGGCACGCGGTCGAGCTCGACGAGTCGGTTCTCGCTGACACGCATGCTGCGATCGTCGATCGTCAGGACGCGGTCACCGACGAACTCGCACGCATCGACGCGGAGGACGAGGTCGAGCTCTCGCCGACCCACGCCGAGCACCTCGACGCGCAATTCAGCGCCGTCGGCGAGCCGGGCGACCGAGCCGGGTTCGACAACGGGGTCGCGCGGCTGCGGGACCGGCTCATCGAGCAGTCGGCGCAGGACCGCCGCAACGCCCAGTCCGCCCAGTCCGCACTCACGGGCATCTTCGCGACGTTCCAAGACCGCTGGCCCGACCCGAACATCGGCGTCGCGATGGACTCGTACTCGAGCTACCGGGACATCCTCGATGCCGTGCACACGCTGGGGCTGCACGAGCGCCGGCAGGAGTGGAAGCGCCGCCTCGCGGAGTGGAGCGGCCAGGACCTCGTTCCGCTCACGGGCGCCTTCACGACGTCCATCGAAGAGATCGAGGACCGGTTGCGGCCGATCAACGAGATCCTCACGACGCTTCCGTTCGGCGCGGGCAGGGACAGGCTCGCGATCTCGCTGCGTCGACTGCACCGCGACGACACCGCCGCATTCCGCCGCGAACTCAAGTCCCTTTCCGCCGGAACCACGCACGAACTCGATGACGCAGAGACCGAGAGCCGGTTCACGCGGTTGCGAGCCTTCATGAACAGCATCCGCATCTCGGAGGGCGGGTCGAAGGCGGGTTCCCAGCGGGACGACCTGCTCGATGTTCGCAAACACGTGGAGATCACCGCCGTGCGCACGACCGCCGACGGCGTCGAGGTGAGCACGTACTCCTCGCTCGGAGGCAAGAGCGGCGGAGAGTCGCAGGAACTCGTCGCCTTCGTCGTGGGGGCGGCCCTGCGGTTCCAGCTCGGCGACGAGAGCCGGACGCGCCCGAGGTTCGCGCCCGTGTTCCTCGACGAGGGCTTCGTCAAGTCGGACGCGGAGTTTGCCGGCCGTGCCGTCGAGGCCTGGAAGGGCCTCGGATTCCAGCTCATCGTCGGCTCGCCCCTCGACAAGGTGACCGCGCTTGAGCCGCACATGGAGCTCGTTCTCTCGGTGACCAAGAACAACGACACGGGGTACTCCTACATCACCCCGCTGGCCCAGCCGGCGGCGGCCTAGTCTGGTCGCGTGACTACCAGGAGGTTTGGAGGCGCGGCAGGGGCGCTCGTCGTCACCTCGGTGCTGTGGGGCACCACGGGCACGGCGGCGAGTTTTCTGCCCGAGTCGGTCAGTCCGCTCGCGATCGGTGCCTCGACGATGGCCGTCGGCGGAATGCTGCTCTTTCTCTCCTCGGCCAGGCGCGCCGTCGCCGTCATCCTCGACGCGCGGGTTCGGTCGTGGCTCGTGATCGGTGCGGTCGGTGTCGTCGTGTATCCGCTTGCGTTCTACAGCGCGATGGATGCCGCGGGCGTTGCGATAGGCAACGTCGTGACGCTGGGCTCCGGTCCGGTGTTCGCCGCGCTGCTCGAGTGGCTCGTCGATCGCCGCGCCCTGTCCGCCCGCTGGGTCGTCTCCACCGTCGTCGCGGTCGCCGGCGTCGCCCTCGTGAGCCTCGCCCGCCCCCAGGCCGGGGCGAACGGCGACGACGCGGCACTCGGCGTCGTGCTCGGCCTCGTCGCAGGAATGGCCTACGCCGTCTACACCTACGCCTCGGGG